>NZ_NOYB01000028.1:0-48223 GCF_002258235.1 Rhodococcus sp. 06-470-2
ACCGAACCCGCCGCCACCGACGCCGCCGCGAAGCACACTGTTGATCAGAATGCCGCCGAGCACTGCGCCGGCGATGTTGCCGCCGCCGCTGCCGCCGCCGCGAGGACCGTGACGATTCTCCCAGTTCTGCACATCGGACTGGGCGATCTGCGATGCGCGCGAGGCCAATTGGCTGGCAGCGTGAGCATGCTTGAGGGCTTCGTCGGGGTTGTCCTGGCCCAGCTGCCGAGCCGCGCCGAGGTGGCGTTCGGCCTCGGACAGGCGCGTTCTGGCGTCGGCCCCCACACCGCCACGGCGGGTCGAGATGTAGTCCGCGGCCGCGGTGATCTGCGCCTGAGCGGCCGCGATATCGCGATCCAGACGGGCCCGCAGTTGGTCCTCGGCAGCCTTGTCCGCCGAGGCCTCGTCGACGATCTTCTCGAGTTCGGCGTCGGCCGCCGCGAGCGCGGTGTAACTGCCCAGAGGGTCCGAGGACTGCGCGGTCTCTGCGTTCTTCAGAGCCGCCTGCGCCGCCGTCATGGCCGACTGCAGTTCGGCCCCACCGTGTTCGGCCAAACCACGCGCCTGCTCGATGTCGCGGCGAACGTCCGCGATGGCGTCGGGCAGGGTGGCGATGGCATGCCGGATGTCGTCTCGCGCATGGTCGACGCCGTCGAGCAGGGTCTTGGCCTGATCGACGGCTCGTTCGGCCGTTCGAATGGCGGTCACAGCAGGTCCCTGCTTACCGGGCGGGAGTGCTGCCGCCTTGCGGCCGGCCTCGATGTTGTCCTCGGCCAGGGCCATTCGGTCCTTGGCCATCGTGACGTTGTCTGCGATCGAGGCCAGGGCGGAGGCGGCGAATTCCGAATGCAGCTGCGCGAGAACCGACTCGGATTGCGGAATTCTCACCGTCAAGCCGACGACCGCCTGGGTCAGCTCGTCGAGGTGGGCGTCTGCGTTCATCACGAGATCGCGGAACCCGTCGAATTCCTCCACCCGCGAATCGAGTTCGCGATCGGCCTGGCCACAGGAGGAGATGATCTCGACGAGCATCGCGCGACGCTGATCGGGAGTTTCCGGAATGGCGTCGTCGAGGCGTTGGCGGATCTCGAAGGCGGACGCGAGGGCCCGTTTGGCGTTGTCGTGGGCGGCGATGAAGGGTGCGGCCGCAGAATCTCCGAACTCTCCACGAGCGAGGTTCAATTCCTCTTCGCTGGCGCGTACTGCATTGTCGGTCTCGACCAGAATTTCCTTGGCACGGGTGTCGAGTACGTCGATGGGGAAGGCGGCCAGTGCGGCCGGATCGCTCGGGTCGATCTTCGCCACGGCCTCGACCTCGGCGGCGACGCGGGCCTTCTTGCGCCGCGACGAGTAGACGACGGCTCCGCCACCGGCCACGGCCAGTACGCCGACGCCGATCAGCAGGGGTGCGGACGAGCCGCCGCTGCCGCTAGAGGCGTACGCATCGCCGAGCGCACCCGCTGCTGCGATGGCCGCACCGGACCAATCTTCTTCGCGCAGTGCGGGTTCGACGTCATTGACCCGAATATCTTCCTGCTCGGACGAGGTGATCTGCGACAGTCCGGTGTTCACACCGAGGTAGTACGAACGGTCCACGGTCGCCACCGCGAGCAGAACGTCGCGCTGCCCGAGATCGCTCCTCGATGCAGTCTGCTCGGCCCAGCTCGCCGCCGACATGTTGTCGAAGTCAGCGACGTACGTGACCCACAACCGAAGCTGGCTGCTGCCGTAGAGGTCGTCGACGGAGGTCTGTACCTCGGCCATCGAGTCGGGGTCAAGTGCCTGGACGTTGTCGGTGATCTGCGTGGGCAGGCGCGACGGAGCCTCTGCTGAGGCGACCCCTGGCGCGAGCAGGACCGCCGCGAACAGGGTCAGGGCACCCACGGCGGCGAGACGACGAAATCGATGGACCGAGCTTCGGGCGGCTGACTTTCGAACGACTGTGGCGCTGCTGTGCCGCCGGTGCTGGACTGCCATGCGCTGAAATCTACCGGCTGGGCGGCGAGTAGATCGAGCAGGTCGATGTGGATGCATGACAGTTGTCACCTCGCAATCGTGACGCTCGAACGAGGTCGACGCTGCTCGATCGCAGCAGAGTGATTCCCATGACCACAACGAAGGCAGTCGAACTGCGAAACGTCACCAAGACCTACGGCTCGGTCCGGGCGGTCGACGGGCTCAGCCTGTCCATCGAACCGGGCGAGGTCGTCGCATTTCTCGGACCGAACGGAGCGGGAAAGACGACCACCATCGACATGATGCTCGGCCTGGCGACACCCACCACCGGGTCGGTGTCGGTGTTCGGGGGAACACCCGCGGACGCGATCGCCCAGGGCCGCATCTCGGCCGTCATGCAGACCGGCGGTCTGCTTCGCGACCTGACCGTCCGAGAAACCGTCGAATTGACGTCGGCACTGTTCGCCCGCACACGGTCGGTGAAGGAAGTCCTCACCCGGGCCGGCATCGCCGACATCGGAGATCGCCGAGTGGCCAAATGCTCCGGCGGACAGCAGCAGCGACTGCGATTCGCGCTGGCACTGCTACCCGATCCGGACCTGCTGGTGCTCGACGAGCCGACCACCGGAATGGACGTCGAAGGACGTCGCGACTTCTGGAACGCCATTCGCCAGGACGCCAGCACCGGCCGAACGGTGCTGTTCGCAACGCACTACCTCGACGAGGCCGACGCGTACGCGGACCGAATCGTGCTGGTGCGGCACGGCAAGATCGTCGCCGACGGCAGCGCCGCCGAGGTGAAGAACCTGGCGGCAGGGCGCACCGTCACCGCCACACTGCCCGGCGTCGACCAGTCGGTGTTGCTGGCTCTGCCGGGAGTGGACCGCGTCGACACACGTGGCGACCGGGTGATCGTCCACGGACGCGACTCCGACGCGGTGGCCCGGTACCTGCTCAACGACGCACACGCGACCGATCTCGAAATCGTCTCGCGCAACCTCGAGGACGCATTCCTCGCCCTGACCACCGACTCCGAAAACAACCTCGCCGGGAGCATCCGATGACCACGACTACGCAGTCCACAACCACCCGCACATCCGGCAGAGCCGTTGCCTGGGGCGGATTCTCGACCACGTTCCTCGGACTCGAAATCCGCAGACTGTTCCGAAACAAGCGCACGCTGATCTTCACGTTGGTCATGCCGCCGGTGTTCTTCGTCATCTTCGGCACGCAGTCGGACTTCCGCACCGACTATCCCTTTGCGCACGGCAACGTCACCGGTTACATCGCCCTCAGCATGGCCGTCTACGGAGCGATGCTGGCAACGACCAGCGGGGGAGCGATGGTGTCGGTCGAGCGGGCACAGGGGTGGAGCCGACAGCTTCGCCTGACGCCGCTCAGGCCCGTCGCCTACATCGTCACCAAGGTGCTCGTGGCCATGACGATGGGCGCGGCCTCGATCGTGGTGGTGTTCGTCGTCGCGAAGTTCCTCGGGGCGGACATGCCGATCTGGGTGTGGATCGTCAGCGGCCTGATCGGCTGGATCGGCTCGGCGGTGTTCGCCGCGTTCGGACTGTTCATGGGCTACCTGCTGCCCTCGGAGAACGTGATGCAGATCCTCGGACCCGTGCTCGCGTTCCTGGCGCTGGCAGGCGGACTCTTCGTTCCCCTCGGTGACAGCGGCTGGTTCCCGATGTTGGCCCAGTTCACCCCGCTCTACGGCTTGGCCACCGTGTCCCGGGCCGCGTTCGCCGGGACCGAAACCGGAACGTTGCTGGTCGCCGTGATCAATCTGGTGGTCTGGGCGACGATCTTCGTCACAGGCGCGGCGATGCTGTTCCGGAGAGACACCAAGCGTGCCTGAGACCGAAACCACTGATCGTGTCGCCCACAGGGATACCGTGGGCGACATGACCACGTTCACCGCCGATCTCCCCGAGGGCCGGGTCTGGCGGTACGGCTGGATGTTCGGAGCCATCTGGCTCATCTATCTGATCTATCCGTTGAACGAGATTCTGTCTCTGGAATCCGTGCCGGCCCGGGTCTTCGGGATCGTCGTGATTCTCGGCTTCGGTGTCGTGTTCACATCCACCTTCTGGCGTTTCCGCAACGGACACCGCCGAGGACATCCACTGCCGACGTCGCAGGCATGGATCGCGCTCGGGGTGATGGTGGCCCTGACTTTCGCGATGAGTGCCTTGGTCGGTACCACCGGTTTCGGCGCGACCGTCTACATAGCGGTTCTGGCGATGATGACCCTGCCGGTCCGGCAGGCCTGGGCGTTGGTGGCGGCGATGGTGGTGATCGTCGAAGCGGCTCCACGCTTCGTCGATTCCTGGGAGCCCGACAACTTCTTCGCCTTCCAGCTGCTGATCAGCGCGGCCGCGGCTTGGGGAATCACTCAGGTCTTCCAGCGCAATCACGAATTGGCCGTGGCCAGGCAACAATTGGCAGACCTGGCCATCGTGGCCGAACGCGAGCGCATGAGCCGGGACGTGCACGACATCCTCGGTCATTCCCTGACCGTCATCACCGTCAAGAGCGAACTGGCCGGCAGGCTCATCGAGATCGACCCCGCCCGAGCGGCCGTCGAGATCGCCGAACTGGAAACCCTTGCCCGGCAAGCACTTGCCGATGTGCGCAGCACCGTCGGGGGAATGCGACAGGTCGACATCGGATCCGAGTTGGCCAGTGCACGAACCGCATTGACCGCTGCGGGAATCGATGCCGAACTTCCCGATGACGCCGACGTGGTGCCACTGCGACATCGAGAACTGTTCGGTTGGGTGATCCGGGAGGCGGTGACCAATGTGGTCCGCCACTCGAGCGCACGACATTGCCGAGTGACGCTGACGGCGTCGAGCATCTCCATCGTCGACGACGGAGTGGGACCGGCAGACAAGGATTCCGGCGGCAACGGTCTGCGGGGTCTGGGAGAACGAGTGGCCGCCGCGGGTGGTGCACTGACGATCGCCCGGGTGCCGACCGGTGGTTTCAGGGTGGAGGTACACGGTGAATAGGACGCAGGCGCAATGACCATCACACTCCTGCTGGCGGACGACCAAGCCCTGGTGCGGGGAGCGCTGGCAGCTCTGCTGGGGCTCGAACAGGATCTCGACGTCGTCGCCGAGGTGGGACGCGGGGACGAGGTCGCCGCTGCCGTTCTCGAACATCGACCCGACGTCGTCCTGCTCGACGTGGAGATGCCCGGTAAGAACGGTATCGAGGTCACCGCCGAACTGGCCCTGATCGCACCGGAGTCGAGAGTGCTGATCGTCACCACATTCGGGCGACCCGGCTACCTGCGGCGCGCGATCGATGCGGGTGCATCGGGTTTCGTGGTCAAGGACACCCCAGCCAAGCAGTTGGCCGACGCCGTTCGGCGCGTGCACATGGGGCTTCGCGTGGTCGATCCGACGCTGGCGACCGAAACCCTCACCGACGGCGTCTCTCCACTGACGGCCCGAGAGCAGGAGGTTCTCCGGGCGGCCGCCAAGGGCGGGACGGCGGGATCCATCGCTGCTCAGGTCCACCTCTCGGAGGGCACAGTACGCAATCATCTGTCGTCGGCCATCGGTAAGACCGGCACCACTACCCGGGCCGAGGCGGTACGGGTGGCCGAGGACAGAGGGTGGCTCTAGGTCGTTCGGGGCGCGCCGTGACCACGCCGACGAGCAGGCCTGGCAAACTCGAGGGGTGAATTCAACTCTCGACCGAGATTCGTACGGAGATCCGTACGACGATCGGTATGCCCCGGACCCCGGTCCCGAGCGCCTGGGCTTCTTCGGAACGCTCGGACGCTGGACCGGTCGGCTCGTCGCGGGAGTGGTGCTGATGTCGCTGGTGCTGGTCGCGGGAACAGCAGTGCGGGTGTGGCAGGTAGCGCGCATCGACGACTATTCCAAGGCGGACGCCATCGTGGTGCTCGGTGCCGCGCAGTACAGCGGCACGCCGTCGACGGTGTTCGAGGCACGACTGTCCCAGGCCGCGTCGCTGTACGAGCAGGGTATAGCCCCCGAGATCGTCACCGTCGGTGGCAAGCAGGAGGGGGACCTGTTCACCGAGGCCGCATCGGGCCGCAACTATCTGATCGATCAGGGCGTTCCCGCCGACGCCATCGTTGCCGTCGAGACCGGCTCGGACACACTGGAGAGCATCGAGGCCGTGAGCAACACCCTGCGCGAGCAGGGCAAGTCGTCGGTGGTGTTGGTCAGCGATCCGTGGCATTCACTTCGCACCCGAACCATGGCGCGCGACGCGGGCCTGGACGCCTGGACCTCGCCGACGCGCACCGGTCCGGCCGTCTACACCAGAGAATCCCAGGCGCACGGAATCGCCAGGGAGACAGGCGCTCTGCTGTGGTATCAGCTGACCCACTTCACCGCGGACTTCTCCTACACGGCAGGCCAGTAGATGACCGGCACGTACTCGGCCCACGACGTCGAACGATTCGTCCCCGAACCGCCCAAGACCGCGGGACTGCGGGCCGGGGCAGACAACGCCTCGCACCGAAGCGCCTTCGCGCGCGATCGAGCGCGCGTGTTGCACTGCGCCGCACTGCGCAGGCTCGCCGACAAGACCCAGGTCACCGGACCGCGAGACGGAGACACCCCACGCACGCGGTTGACGCACTCGCTCGAAGTTGCCCAGATCGGCCGCAGCATCGCCGAAGGACTCGGCAGCGATCCCGATCTGGTGGACCTGGCCGGGCTGGCGCACGACATCGGCCACCCGCCGTACGGGCACAACGGCGAACGCGCCCTCGACGAAGTGGCCCAGGATTGCGGTGGGTTCGAGGGCAATGCGCAGAACCTGCGCATTCTCACCGGACTCGAGCCGAAGATCCTCGATGCCGACGGTCGCAGCGTCGGGCTCAACCTGACCCGAGCCTCGCTCGATGCCGCCACCAAGTACCCCTGGATCCGACCAGCCCCGGGCGCGAAATTCGGTGCCTACGACGACGACTCCGCCATTCTGGGTTGGGTGCGTGACGGTGCCCCGGACAAACACAAGTGCCTCGAAGCGCAGAGCATGGACTGGTCCGACGACGTGGCGTACTCGGTGCACGACGTCGAGGACGGTGTGATCGACGCTCGAATCGACCTGCGGGCGCTGTCCGATCCGATCGAGCGACGCGCCCTCGCAGAACTCGGCGTCTCCGAATTTCGCGGACTCGATGTCGATGAACTGATCGAGGCCGCGGATCGCCTGTCGAGGATGCCCGTCGTGGTCGCGGTCGGACGCTACGACGGAACTCTCGCCGCATCGGTAGCGCTCAAGCACATGACCAGTGAACTCGTCGGCCGCTTCGCCACCGCCGCCATCGAGGGCACGCACGAGAAGTACGGCACCGCGCCGTTGAGTCGCTACGACGCCGATCTCGTGGTGCCGTCGATCGTCGGCTCGGAGGTTGCGCTGCTCAAGACCATGGCCCTGCGGTACGTGATGTCCGACGCCGGACACAAGATCCGCCAGGAGCGTCAGCGCGATCGCATCCACCGCGTCGCCGAGTGGTTGATGCGCTCGGCTCCGGGCGAGCTGGACCCCATCCTGGTGCCCGCCTGGCAGCGGGCCGACAGCGATGCCGAACGGACCCGAGTGGTCGTCGACCAGATCGCGTCGTACACCGAGAGCCGACTCGAACTGATCGACAAGCGTTCCCTCGGAGCTCAGGCCAGCTGGGGCTGACCGCTCGCGACCGAATGTGGGTGCGTCGGGATCGGGACTAGACTGCCCTTCGTGGCCGGCCGAATTCCTGAACGCGACATCGCCGCCATTCGCGAACGCACACGGATCGAAGACATAGTCGGCGACTACGTCTCTCTCAAGCGCGCGGGCGGCGACTCCATGAAGGGGTTGTGCCCCTTCCACGACGAGAAGTCTCCGTCGTTCCACGTCCGTCCCAACCACGGTCACTATCACTGCTTCGGCTGCGGCGAGGGAGGCGACGCCTACTCCTTCCTCCAGAAGATCGAGCACATCTCCTTCGTCGAGGCCGTCGAGCAATTGGCCGATCGGTTGAACTACTCGATCTCCTACGAGGGCGGCGGGCCGTCGGTTCAACGCGATCGCGGCACCCGAGCGCGCCTGATCGCCGCGAACGCGGCCGCGCAGGAGTTCTACGCGGGCAGGCTCGGCGGTCCCGACGCCCAGGCTGCGCGGGACTACCTCACCGAGCGCAACTTCGACGGGCATGCCGCCTTGGCATACGGCTGTGGTTACGCGCCCGACGGCTGGGACACCCTCACCAAACACCTGCTGGGCAAGGGCTTCGAGGCCAAGGAAATAGTCGACGCGGGGTTGGCGACACCCGGTAAGCGGGGGACGCCGATCGATCGCTTCCGGCGTCGGCTGGTGTGGCCCATTCGCAGTCAGAGCGGCGACGTCATCGGCTTCGGCGCGCGCAAGCTGTTCGACGACGACACGATGCCGGGCAAGTACATCAACACCCCGGAAACGATGCTGTACAAGAAGTCTCAGGTGTTGTTCGGCCTCGATCTGGCGCGCAAGGAGATCGCGAAATCGCATCAGGCCGTCATCGTCGAGGGCTACACCGACGTGATGGCGATGCACCTGGCAGGCGTCAAGACTGCGGTGGCGTCCTGCGGAACCGCATTCGGCGAGGATCACCTGGCGATGCTGCGTCGATTGATGATGGACGACAGCTACTTTCGCGGTGAAGTGATCTACACCTTCGACGGCGACGAGGCCGGCCAGGCGGCCGCGATGAAGGCATTCGAGGGTGATCAGAAGATCGCCGGTCAGACGTTCGTCGCCGTCGCGCCGGACGGAATGGACCCGTGCGATCTGCGCCTGAAATCCGGCGACAACGCCGTTCGCGATCTCGTGGCCAGGCGCACTCCGATGTTCGCTTTCGTCGTCAAATCGCTGCTGCGAGAACATGATCTCGATACGCCCGAGGGGCGCGTCGAAGCATTGAAGCGAACCGTCCCCGTGGTCGCCCGCATCAAGGATGCGTCGCTGCGGGACGAGTACGCGCGGCAGCTCGCCGGCTGGACCGGGTGGGACGACACCGCGATGGTGCTCGCCCGCGTGCGCGACGAGGCGAAGAAGGGTGCCCGAGGCGACTCGAGTGGAAAACGCGTGCCGTTCGAGAAGCGTCAGGCAGCGCCCGCCGAAGCCCCCGCCGGGCCGCCGCGTCCCAATCCCACCGATCCGTCCCTGTGGCCGCAACGGGAAGCGCTCAAGGCGGTATTGCAGATGCCCGCGATGGCAGGAACGGTGTTCGATTCGCTCCCGCCGGAAAGCTTCCATCACCCGGCGTACGCGGCTGTGCGCGACGCAGTGGCCGCTGCCGGCGGCACCGCTGCCGGGCTGGGCGGAGGGGAGTGGGTCGACGCCGTGGCCAAACAGGCCAAGGACACCGTTGTCGTGTCGTTGGTCACCGAGCTCGCCGTCGACCCGATGCGCGTGGCCGACGACGCCCTCACCCGCTACATCTCGGGCGTGCTCGCGCGACTCCAGGAGGTGTGGGTCGGCCAACAGGTGGCGGAACTCAAATCGAAACTGCAGCGCATGTCGCCGGTGGAGAAACCCGACGACTACAACGCGCTGTTCGGCGACCTCATCGCCCTCGAGCAGTACCGCCGCAGTCTGCTCGAGCTCGCCGTCGGGAGTGTGGCCGAGGTCGGTTAACGCCGCAGCTGATCGCGGGGAACGAAGACCTGGGTCTCGTCGTCGATCGGCTTCATCGGTTCCAGTCGTGGCTGGGTGTTCAGGGAATCGGACAGCTTCTGACGGCCGACCTCGATCGCCTTCTTGGTGGCCGGGCTCGACGCGACGGCGCTCGCCGTCTTGCGAATCTGCTCGTACCGGCCACGTCCCGCCTTGGCACCGAGTACGTAAGCAGCTCCGGCCGCCAGTACCAAACGAATCATCAGTAGGTCCTCCCATAGGGCGTGCGGCTGTTCTTCCATCTTGCCCGACGAACCTCGAGCAGGGCGATTTGGTACTCGGCAGAACCCGATTTGGTAGTAGCAAGGGGGTGTGCGCTATTGTTTCCAACGGCTCGCACGAGAGTGTGACGCCGCGAGGTAATCCCCCATAGCTCAATTGGCAGAGCATTCGACTGTTAATCGAAGGGTTCCTGGTTCGAGTCCAGGTGGGGGAGCGCAGTCCCCGTCCGGTTCGCCGGGTGGGGATTTTTGCTGTCGGGGGTAGGCCACCGGAGCCCAGGCGCGGCGCAGGAACGTACCGGACATGTGGTACCGCGAGTTCGAGCTAGATAACAGATCGTGACGGTTATTTCTGTATATCGAATGAATGAATCCCGTCGACCGATGTCAGTTTTGTCGGTCGTCCGCGACATACTGAACGAGCGATCCCGGTGGCTCGACAGTGCTATTAAAAACCGGGTCGGTCGGTTTTAAGGGGCTTCATGAGTTTGAGTTACGCAGCAACCGTTCCACGACACCTCGTGCATCGGCGGTCTCCGGCCGACGTTCTGTTGACCGATTACGAGACCGTCGACGGCACCCATCGGGCGGCGGTCCAGTTCCCCACGTCGCATCGCATGTTCGCGCCGGTTCGCCGAACCCACGACTCGTTGATGGTGGCCGAGGCTCTACGCCAGGCAATCAGCCTCTTCTCCCACGTCAACCACGGCGTGCCACTCGATCACGTGGTGTTCATCGAGCACTCTCGCTTCGAGATCCTGGACCCGCTGTCGGTCGACGACATCGAAGACTCGCTCGTCGCAGAGTCGATCACGACCGACGTGACGTTCGAGAACGAGTCGCTGGACAACATGAAGCTCTCGGCCCGACTCCTGAACGGCACCCACCTCGTCGCGTCGGGGACGGCGTCGGTCCGGACCATCGGACCCGAGGTGTATTCGCAGGTTCGGAAGTCGACCGTTGCCGACCCCCACTTCCGTTTCCTGCCGGCCGGAACCGAGGTGGTCCCGCCGTCCTCCGTCGGACGCCTCGATCCGTCCGACGTGGTGCTGGCGCGGCACACATCCGACGGAACCATCGTCGTCGCGCCGGATCCGCGCAACCTGGCGATGTTCGACCATTCGGTCGAGTACCTGCCGGGCGTCACGATGCTCGAGGCAGCCCGTCAGGCTCTACGCTTGGCCACCGGAACACCGGCACTGGATTTCACCTCCTGCGAGGTGAGGTTCATGGGATTCGCCGAGTGGACCAACCCGTGCTCGGTGATCGTCGACACGGACTCCACCGACGGCGTCTTCCGTATTCAGTTCGAGCACGACGGCGCGGTGCTGTCGGCGATGTCCGTCACGGCGACGTCCGAACCGTGGTTGGCTCCTACCGATCGCTCCAGTCGATAAGGGCGTCCTCGGCAACTGACATCGCCCGCGGGAGGCGTCGGCGCGGCACCACAGCGGGCAGCAACATCTGCCACATCTCGGTCAGCCGCTGCTGTAGATCGGCACGTCCGGTCAGCATCTCCGAGACCGTCTGCACGCCGGTGAACGACGCGACGATGTAGCGGCCGAGCGTGAGTGCGTCCATACCGTCGACGATGTCGCCCTCGGCCTGAGCGCGTGCGGCCAGATCGCCCATCTTGCCGACCCAGTCCTCGAACGCTTGCGCATTGGGACTGCCCACGATGGCCGACTCCAAAGTCAACCGCATACCCCCGCGGGCGATCGATTCGGTCTGCAGTTGGCGTCCCAACTCCTTGCTCACCAGGATCAAGGCGTCCAACGCTTTCGGCGTCCGCTCGATGACGATGGCGCTCGCACTCGCCGCCATGGCCAGTTGCGCGTCGATCACGGCCTGCGCCAGATCTTCCTTGGACGAGAAATGGAAATACATCGCGCCTTTGCTGACCCCGGCATGGGCGATGATGGTGCTCAAACTTGCTGTGCCGTAACCGAACTTCTCGAAACTGGCGGCAGCACCTTCGAGTACGGCCTGCCTGGTGGACGCTGCACGCTCCTGCATCGGTCGACAATAACTGTTACCCGGGTTCGCGGCACGGCGTGCAGCAAGACATTCTCCTCCGGATTGATGGCAGGCTGAGACCATGGTCGATACGAGCGCAGGAATTCTGTTGTACCGCGTCGGAGTCGACGGTCCGGATGTGCTGATCGCTCACCCCGGCGGACCTTTCTGGGCTCGCAAGGACGACGGAGCCTGGTCGATCGTCAAAGGTCTGATCACCGACGGCGAAGACCCGTGGACGGCGGCGCAGCGAGAATTTCGCGAGGAAGTCGGGATCGACGTTCCCGCGGGAGATCACATCGAACTCGGCACGGTCACGCAGCGCGGCGGGAAGATCGTCACCGCGTTCGGCGTCGAGTCCGATCTGGATGTGTCGAATGCGGTGAGCAACACATTCGAGATCGAATGGCCTCCGAAATCCGGCATCATGACATCGTTTCCCGAGGTCGACCGCGTCGAGTGGTTTCCACTGGCTCAGGCGAGAGCGAAGTTGCTCGCCTCGCAGCACCCATTTCTGGACGCGCTGGAGGCAGTTGTCGCGGCACGGTAGTTTCGGCGCGGGTTCCCAGGGTATCCACCGGCCGGAAATGACGAGGGTCGCGGATGCAGGGTGGGAATCGAATCATGACGACGATGGATACGGCGGGCGCGAAAACCGTCTCGGAGGGAACTCGTGCCGAGACTTCGGTCGTGGATACATCGGTCGTGGAGACATCCCTCGTGGAGACTCAGTGGGGTGGCCGAATCGTCGCATCGGCGTTCGTGGTTCTGGCCGGCGGACTGTCGTGGGTCTTCGTCGCAACGGCAATGATCGGCCAGTGACCGAGGATCGGTCGGCCGATACCGCCCGGCGACAACGACGAAGGACAACACAGTGACCGACGGCATCGCCTCTGCAACCCCACCGGCAACGGAGGTTCCCAAACGCGCCTGGCAGGCGCTCGTGGTCCTTCTGCTCGCAATGTTCATGGCGTTGCTCGACACCACGATCGTCAACGTGGCGCTGCCGACGATCAGCACCACGTTGGAAGCGTCGGAATCGGTTCTGTCGTGGATCATCTCGGGGTATGCACTCGCCTTCGGCCTGGCTCTCATCCCGGCAGGCAAGGTGGGCGACCGGATCGGCCACAAGTGGGTCTTCTTCACCGGGCTCGCCCTCTTCACCCTCGCGAGTTTCGCGTGTGGGCTGGCTCAGGACGATCTGCAGCTGGTCGTCGCGCGAGTCGTGCAGGGTCTGGCCGGCGGTATGTTCGTCCCCGCGGTCACGGCGTTCATTCAACTGCTGTTTCCAGGTCCGGTGCGAGGCAAGGCATTCGCCATCATGGGCGCGGTCATCGGCGTCTCGACTGCGCTCGGACCGATCGCGGGCGGCCTCATCATCCAGGCTTTCGGCGACGAGAACGGCTGGCGGCTGGTCTTCTGGGTCAACCTACCGATCGGAATCGTCGGTCTCGTCGCGGCTGCAGTGCTGCTCCCGAGCAAGACCGACACCGAACCGACGGCCCGCCCAGGAATCGACTGGCTCGGACTGTTGCTCATCTCGGCAGGACTCATCGCACTGCTCGTTCCGCTGATCGAGGGCCAGGAATCGGGCTGGCCGATGTGGACCTACCTGACGATCGCCGCAGGCCTCGGCCTCATCGCGCTGTTCGGCCGGTGGGAAGTGATCCGGAGCGGCCGCGGACAGAATCCGTTGGTGCCGCCTCGATTGTTCACCCGTCCCGCGTTCACCGGAGGTGTGATCCTCGCGCTCGTCTACTTCGCCGCCTTCACGAGCATCTTCTTCACCATCTCGCTGCTGTGGCAGACCGGGCTGGGCAACACGGCACTGGCATCGGGACTGGTGTCCATACCGTTCGCCATCGGCAGCATCATTGCCGCCTCGCAGAGCAACAGGCTGACGATCCGGCTCGGTCGTACCGTTCTCGTACTCGGGGCCTCGCTCGTCTCGATCGGGCTGATCTGGCTGTGGATCATCCTTGCGACCAGCTCCGCCGACACGATCTCGCACTGGACGCTGTTGGTTCCACTGTTCATCGCAGGTCTGGGCAACGGCGCGTTCATCGCACCCAACGCGCAGTTCATCGTCGCGACCGTCGATCGCGACGACGCGGGAGCCGCGAGCGGGGTCATCTCCACCATGCAGCGCGTCGGCTCCGCGATCGGCATCGCCGTCATCGGTAGTGTGCTGTTCGGATCTCTGACCATCACCGGCCCCGATACCGTCGGCTCCGGCTTTCTGCACGGCGCGGCCATGGCGATGGCCGTGAGTGCCGCGTTCAGTCTCGTGGCACTGGCGTTGGTGTTCGCGCTCCCCAAGAAGGTCCAGAGTGGGCACTGAGCGCACAGCTCAGGACTTCAAGCCCTTGCTGTGCCGATCGACCACGGTTGCTGCGAGGTCGGCGATCTTGACGTTCAGGTCCTGAGAGGACTTACGCAACAGGGCGAACGCCTCGTCGCCGGACACATCGTGCAGAGCCATGATCAGGCCGATCGCCTTGCCGATCTCACGGTTGCTCTCGAGTCCGTCACGCAGAGTCGACGCCTCCTGACCGTTCATGACCGCAGCAACGGCGACGGCCGTGAACGCCGTCAGAATGATCGCCTTGCTCGCGCTGTCGGCGTCGAACACACCCGGCTCGTCGGTGAACAGGTTGAGCGCGCCCACCTTCTGATCGTCCACCTTCAGGCGAAATCCCATGGCCCCTCGCACCGGCGTGCGGTTCAACACACCGCGAGCCATCGCGGGCCACTGCGTCGGTGTCCGGAAGTCGGCCTCGAGCTGCGCCGCCTCGCTGGTGATCGCGTCCAGACACGGGCCTTCGCCGGTGGCGCGCTCGATGTCGTCGATGACACGAGCGACGTCGTCGGAGGCCGCGACGGTGACGGGCTTTCCGTGACGCATCAGCATCAGGCTGGCGTGATCACAGTGGGGAACGATCAGCACGGCGGCATTGCAGATCGCGGTGTAGATCTCTTCCGCGCTGCTGCCTCGGTACACGATGTCGGCCAGTGCGGCGAACACGGTGGCCGGGTCGGTCACCGGGCCGTCGGTGGAGCCTGCAGGAACGGCTGGAGGTCCGCTCGGCTGCGATTCGTCGTTCATTGGTTACTTCCGTCCAGTGTGTGAGCATCGAGTGACCGGGACTCGGAGTGCATCAACCGTACCGTCACCGGATCGGGTGGCCGATAGGACGGGTCTCAGCAGTAGCCTCGACTGGTGAGCGACGCACAAGGATCCACCGGTTTCGAGTACGGCCACGACGGTCCGAAGTCGATCGTGGTGGGTGTCGACGGTTCCGATTCCTCCTGGCGCGCCGCCGCCTATGCGGCAGGGCTCGCTCGTAGGCAGCGGTCTCTGCTGGTGCTGGTGTACGTGCAACCCATTGCGACGGCGTCGTGGGGCCAGGCCGGCATCTCTCTCGTCGAAACCGGCCAGCAGATCGCCGACGAGTTGCTCGAGTACGTCCGTGCCTCCGCTGCACGATTCGGGGATCGGGAACACGTGCGGTGGGAGTTCCGGACCGCGCAGGGCGACCCGTACAACGGGCTGATCGCCGTGGCAGAGCAACTGCGCACCGACGCGGTCGTGGTGGGGGCGTCCGAGACTGCAGGCCACCGAATCGCAGGTTCGGTGGCGGTGCGGTTGGTCAAAGCAGGCCGCTGGCCGGTGACCGTGGTGCCCTGAACGATCCGAAATCGAGCCTGTCTGCCGTCGGCCCTGTAAAAATAGGCAGTCACCTCGTCGGATGCGAGGCGGACGTGGTGCCGTTCTCGAGGATCCGAGGAGTTCCATGGCTGGGCTGTCGCGTCGACACTTCATCGCTCGGGTGGGCGCGCTCGCGGCGGCCTGGGGAATTGCACCCCACGTGCTGGGTCAGGCTCTCGTTGCGCGCGCCCAACCTGTGGAGGCGGACGGGACCGGAACACTGGCGCAGACGATCCTGCGAACCTCGACCGGGCCGGGCAAGTACCGCGTACTCGGTACCGGACCGGGGGAGCCCTACGTCGCTCGCCTCGACGTCCTCGGACGAGCACCGAGTCCATCGAGAGTGCAGGCGCGCCGGTCGCTGCTCTACCTCGGACACCTCTCGGACATGCACGTCATCGACGCGCAGTCGCCCGGACGCATCGAGCCCATGATCGTTTCCGACCACGCCGCCTGGGGCTCGGCGTTCCATCCGCAGGATCCGCTGACCGTGCACGTCACCGCGGCGATGGTGAAGGCGTTCGCGGATGCGCGGATCAGCCCGGTCACCGGCGCACCGATGGGGGCGGCCGTGGTCACCGGGGACAGCGCCGACATGCATTCTCATCTCGAACTACGCTGGTACATAGACGTTCTCGACGGAGTCCCGGTTCGGCCGACGAGCGGGGCCGCGAACGTCTTCGAGGGTGTTCAGGCCTGGCCGGAGGCGCAGTGGGCCTATCGGCCCGGTGACCCGTCGGGAGGATCGTTCGGCGACTACGGATTCCCGACGCTTCCCGACCTCCTCGACCAGGCGATATCGGGCACCGTCGAATCGGTGGGTCTACCCGTGCCGTGGTACTCGGTGTACGGCAACCACGACACCCTGTTGCTCGGCACCTTCGATCTGTCCTCGCAACTGCACGCGCTCGCTGTCGGTGGTCGCAAGGCGTACACGCTCGAGGCGACAGCCACCTCGGCACTGGCCGGCTACGCCTCGACGGCCAGTCCGCTGCAACGAATGGTCGATGCGCTCGGCGTGGGATCCGGTGCGCGACCGGGGTTTCGCGCGGTGTCCGCCGATCCGGCTCGATATCTGTTCGAGCAACGCGAGTTCATGGCGGAGCACTTCGAGACCACCCCGACGCCGGGTCCGATCGGTCACGGCTTCACCCAACACAACCTCGACTCCGGCGAGACCTGGTGGACCGCAGACCCCACCCCGAACATTCGCACGTTCGGGCTGGACACGTGCAATGCCGTCGCCGGTCCCGACGGTGCGGTTCCGGAGAACCAGTTCGAATGGCTCACCCAGCAATTGGAGCGGGCGCAGGCCGAGAACAAGCTCGTACTGATCTACACGCACCACAACAGCCTGACACTGGAGAACCGAGCACAGCGGCCAGGGCAATCGGTGAAGCTCTACGGCGCAGACGAATTCGTCGATCTGCTGCTGAAGTATCCGGTGGTGATCGGTTGGCTCAACGGCCACACCCACCAGAACCAAATTCTGGCGCACTCGCGAGACGGACGAGGATTCTGGGAGATCACCACCGCGTCGTGCATCGATTTCCCGCAGCAGCAGCAGGTGGTCGAGATCGTCGACAACCGAGACGGGACACTGTCGCTGTTCACCACCGTTCTCGATCACGCATCTCCGGTCACGCCCGGAAACAGTGGCAGCTACCTGGATCTGGCGTCCCGTAGCCGTGAGTTGGCAGCCAACGACTGGGCCGAGAATCCGCTGATGCGGAGGGGTTCGCGCCTCGATCGCAACACCGAGCTGCTCCTGCCTGCACCGTTCGATCTGAGCAGCATCACCGACGCCGCCCTCGAGCAGCAACACCTGGACGAGCACGCCAGACTGATCGCCTACGAGACGAGGCAGGGCCGATGAACAGTGTTCGCAGGACGATCCTGCTGTTGTCCGTGCTGGTGGCGTGCGCGGGGTGCTCGCAGACCGCCGCACTCGCCCCGGTCGGTGGTGCCGAGCTCGGTGACCTCCGCTACGCAGTGAACGACGTCCTGTTCGAGAAGGGGATCGAGATCCTGGTCGCACCGGTGTGCTCGGGTACCGGAGCCGATATCGAATGTGCCGGGGAGACAACCGACAACGAGGCGATCACAGGTTCGGCCACCTCGGACGACGCGAGCACCGTCGAAGTCAAGGTCGGTACGGAGGTCCTCTACTCGGGGTCGGTGCAGGACGTGCTCGATCGCAATTCGACGGTCGGTGCACCGTGAGGGGGAGTGTGGTTCTCGCTGCCGTGGTGGTCGTGTCGGCACTGGTTCAGGCGCTGACCGTGCTGGGGGATCCGGTTCCGACGTCGTCCCTCGGTTTCGCGGGGCTGGTTGCGGCCTCCGCCGCGGCACTGGTGATCGCACTGTGGATCACCGCATCGACGGCACTCGACGTGGTGGACGGCAAAGCGTCCGGTGCACTGGGTCGGGCATGGCGACGGCCGCGCGTCCTGGTGTGGTGTGTAGTGCTCACTCTTGTGGCCGTTGCGCTGGCAATTCTTTTCCCTCTGCTCCCGGCCATCGTGATTCTGGTTGCGCTGCTGATACTTCCGGCCGCGGTCGACGGCAACCGAAATCCGTTTCGCGCTGCGTTGCACATGGTCCGGTGGTCTCCGGGGCGGTGCGCAGTCGCGGCGGTCGTCACGATCCTGGCCTACGTCCTCGGCTGGGTTGTGCCACTGCTACTGGGATTCTTCGTCACCGGTGTCGTGGCCGCGTTCGTGACGTGGCTGTGGTTCGGGGCAAATACCGCTGCGTTGCTGGTCCTTTGGTCGCGGCTGTATCGAAGGGCGGCGATGCTTCGACGGCACTCAGCCGCGGGCTCGCCGACCGGCCGCGGCCTCGGCGACGATGTGCGCGATTCGAGCTGAGCGAGTGGCGTCTCGCGCAGCGCTGACGACCCACCACAGCATCTGTTTGCGGGCACTGGGCGGAAAACCGTCCCAGGTGCTCCGGGCGTTCGGGTCTCGGTTCAGGGCAGTTGCGAGTTCGAGTGGTTCCTCGAGGTCTTCGACCTGATCGGCAATCGTCCACCAGCCGTTGGCCTTCGCGGCAGCGATGGCACGTCGGCCTGCTTCGGTCATGAGGCCGCTGTCTTCCATATCGGCTGCGCGTTGTCGGTTGAGCCGGGTCCACGGACTCTTGGGCCTGCGTGGTGTGAACATCTGCAGGCTGCGCTCGTCGTCGAAGTTGCTGCCGGTGGAATCGATCCAACCGAAGCAGATGGCTTCCTCGACGGCGTCCGGGTACGGGCACCGTGGCCGGGTGGTGGTGTTGCGCCACGAACACAGCCACACGCCACGGGTGGATGCATGATGGAGCTCGAGCCAAGTACGCCACTGTGTCCGAGTCTCGGCGTGAAAAATCGGGTACTCGAACTTCCACGTCGGCGGGTGGTCGGATGCCGTCGGCGGCTCCGGTGACGTCACGTGCTCGCGCAATCTACTGCTGCCGGTGCCACCTCGCCGCGGTTCCACATTGCTTCAGTGTGCTCGCTGTCGAGGACATCTGCTGTCCCATTGCCGGGTGAAGATCGCGAACACCGGACCTCGTCGTGGGGCGGGCGGGGCTCGAACCCGCGACCAATGGATTATGAGATCGTACCGGGGTGCAGGTCGGAGCGCGAAACCTGTTGTGATCAGGCACTTTATCGACCGGTGTTACCTGCTGAACTTCGGTGTTAACTCGTATGTGTGGGCAAAGTGTGGGCAAGAATCAGGCATCTCGAACCACTCTCAGCGCCGTCACCGATGCGGTCGATGGCCCCTCGATTCGATCCGCGACGTCGTTCAGATCGTCCTCGAACAGTCCCGCGTAGAGATCGAGCGTCATGGCGGCCGACGCGTGACCGAGCATCCGCTGGACCGCCTTCACGTTCGCACCGACCGAGATCGCGATCGACGCCGCCGTGTGCCGCAGATCGTGCGGTGTGATGCGGGGGAGCCGCGCGTCGACGACGGCCCGATCGAACCAGTCTCGCCGCGCATTCTTGTTGCGGAGCACGCCGCCCGCCGGGGTTGAGAACAGGAGATCGTCCGGCCCCTTGCCCGCGGTGCTCTCCGTGATGCGCTCGGCGAGCCATGCCGGGACCGGCACCGTGCGGCTGGCGTGAGTCTTCGGCGTGCCCCAGTTCAGCAGGCCATTGATCTCGGTCACCGACTCGGCCACGGTGAGCCGGCGGCGGCCACCGTCCCATCGCCGGACCTTCATCGCGGCCATCTCGCCCCACCTCAGACCGGTGAACCCGAGGGTGAGGATGACGAGCTCGCCCGGGCCTGCCTTCTCGGCCAGAGTGAACAGTTGCTCCCTCGTGAGGAACGTCGGGTCGTCGTGCCGGGCGCGCGGCAGGTTCAACTTCTCGGCGGGGTTCGCCGGAATCCTGTTGTCGCGCACAGCGACCGCGAGGATCATCGACATCGCGTGGTGCGCTTTCCTCACCGTCGACGGTGCCCGGTCGCGCGAAAGTTCGTTGATCCACGCCTGCAGGGCGGGCCTCGTCACCTTCGCGACGTTCGTGTTGTCCCAGCGCGGCAGGATTTGTTGCTCGAGCGTCTGCCGGTACCGCTCCCGCGATGAAGGCTTCACGTCGATCTTGCTGTCGAACCACTGCTCGGCGAGCTGGCCGACGGTGACGAGCCCGGCGGCGGGGGAGACGTAGCGATTCTGCATCTTGTCGACCTCGACGAGGTTGCCCCACTTCTCGGCATCATCTTTCGAGTGGAATCCGCGCTTGTCGGTCGATCGGCCGTCCGGCGTTCGGAATCGAACACGCCACCGTTCGCCCTTCGCGGTGGTGTATCTGCTGACCGTTGCCATCATCCGGCCCTTCGTAGTTTCGCTCGGCTGTCGCGGATGCGGCGCAGTCGTTTCACGAGGACCGGGTCGGCCTTGAGGGCGTCCGGGTCGTCGAGCAATGCGGCGAGAATCTGATAGTAGCGTACAGCCGACAGTCCGAGCTGGTCTCGAATGTCAGCCTCCTTGTTGCCTGGCGCTGTGTACCAACGCTTTTCGAACTGCAGGATCTTTGCCTGTTGTGGTGTCACGGCTGTCTCCGTTCGAGTTCTTCGTCGATAAATGCGCGCTCGTCGTCGGTGAGATTGCGAACGCGGGTGAGCAGGGTGGGCAGATCGACCCACAGCTCCTCGGCCGCCTCGTCGTCGATGCGGTACCGATTCCATGCGATGACGTCGACGAGGCGATCGAGCTCGATCAGTCGCTCGGCGGTGATCCGATCGACGGCCTCTTCCTCGCGCAGCGCGAGGCGCTGATCGGCCGGCACCGGGCCGCGCTCGACGTGCACGATCTCATGGGTGAGGGTGCAGCGCCGCTCGCGCTGGTTCGATCGGCGGTTGATCTGAATGCCGTCGGCCGTCCATGTTCCGAGGCAGCCTGTGCCACCGTCCGGATACGCGACGTGGACGTGTGGATGCTCGTCTCGGAGGTGTCGCCACGGGTGCCAGGTCATTAACACACCATGCGGTACGCCACCGACAAATTACGCAGGTGTAATTATCTGACCTGCGGAAACGCGCTACTCGTAAGGAATTCCGAGGCGCTCGCGGATCTCGTCCTCGGTCTCACCCTTGCGTGCCGCGAGCTCGTGGTCAGCCTGTGAGCCTTGATCGTCGTCGATCAAGGCTTCGAGCTTGTCGTCGTCGACATGACTGATTCGTACTACGTTCCGCGCTCGCTCGCCCAGGCTTGCTGCAGCCGACCGGAAGTCTGATGAATCAGCACCTATGGGGGCTCCTGATTGGCCGCGGCCGCTGCTCGCGCCGCTGTGCTCCTGGCTGCCCTCTTGCGTCCTCGGTTGCGTGATTTCGTCATAGCTTGCTCCCTTGCTTGAGGCTTCGATCCGCCTCTTGAGTTCGTTCAGTAGTGCATCGGTCGGTACCTCTCCAAGCTCCAGCGAAATCGGCGAACCATCGTCGATGTAGCCGACTAGCGAACGGGCCGCGGCGGTGCGAACTCGTTCCACTGGAATGCCGAAGCCCTTAGCGAGGGCCTCCAGCGTTTCCTTGTCGGGCATCTGCCCGAGATGGTCCCGCTGATCACGCATCAGCTTGGAGATGTGCGAGCGAGTCAACCCAGAACGGGTTACGAGGTCTGCCTGCCGCAGGCCTTGATCGTCTAGTTGCTTCTGGATGAAGCGCTTGAACTCGTGCACGTTGAGAAGACTCCTGCACTATCGATAGAACTACCACCGGCGGATTCGACCGGCGTCAACCAGGAAAAGCTGCGTACACGCAACATTCTGTCAACTAGCGAGCTACGAGTCCATCCGCCCGTGACCTGCGACGTGCTGAATCACAACGGCGTAAGAGTTGACCAATCGTCAACCGCTATGCCACTATCTGGGTCTAACTTGTTGACAACGAATCGGGTGAGAGGCAAACTGATGAACGCGACCACACGGCGCAAACGATCGAGAGGGGTTTGGATGCAAGTCCGCGACCCGGAGTTGCTCGTGAAGTACATGGAGAATGCCGACTTCTCGCAGGCGCGTCTCGCCCGCTATGTCGGATGTTCTCGCCAGTTCATTCACCTGCTTGTGACCGGAGAACGCACAACGTGCACGAAGCAAATCGGCGCGCTCATCGAGGAGGCGCTGCGCGTCCTCCCGGGCACGCTTTTTGTTCCCAGGTTGTCGCCCACTACGACGCGTAACGCGTCTCGAAAGAAGACGGCTGCCGCATAGAAAAAGCCGCCACCTGGGCGAACAGGTGACGGCCACGACAACACAGATTGGAATGCAATGTCAGACCTGACTCTACCAACGGCACGCGCCGAGCGTGATTACCTCGCCGAGCGCGTCGACGTTCTCGACAAGGTGGGCGTGCTCGCGACACTGGCCGACGACATCCACGTCACCACCGACATGGTCGCCGCGTTCTACGAGGTGCCCATCAAGACGGTGCAGACAATTGTTCAGCGCAATTGCGGCGAGATCGAAGAAGACGGGTACCGCGTCGTCACTCGTGGGGCTTTCGAGGAGGCCTTCAACGTGAAGGTCACCTCCTCCGCTCCCAGGATTGCCCTCTACCCGCGCCGCGCAGTTCTACGCGTCGGCATGCTCCTGCGTGATAGCGGAGTGGCCCGACTTGTCCGCACCTACCTCCTGGACGCTGAGCAGAACGATCATCCGGCCGCAGCCGCAGAGCTGACCGAAGACGAGATCGTGCACCGCGCGCTGCAGATCACCTCGCGCAAGGTGAAGGAGCTCGAGGCGACCGTCGCCGATATGGCTCCGAAGGTCGATGCCTACGAGCGGTTCATCGACGGCGACGGAACGTACGCGATCGGCGCTGCCGCGAAGATCCTCGGACGCGCGCAGAACCGCCTGTTCGCGGATCTCCGTAACGCGGGAATCCTGATTGCCAAGGGGTCGATGAAGAACACGCCCTACCAGCGGTACATGCATCACTTCGAGGTGAAGGCCCACGACTTCGAGCGGTCCGACGGCTCGACCGGCACCTCGTACACAACGAGGGTGCAGCCGTCGGGGCTCGCGTTCATCGCGCGGAAGCTCGGCCTGTCCGCAGTGCTCGACCTGGAGGCGGTGCCAGCATGACCGCCCCTGATTCCCCGGTCCTGACCGTGAAGGAAGCTGCCGCCTACGCGCGCTGCGGCACCAATCACCTGTACCGCGCGCTACGCACTGGTGAGATTGTCGCCACCCAGGGAGGCCGACCAGCCCCATATCGCAAGGGCACGTGGCGGATTCATCGCGACGCGCTCGACGCATGGCTGCGGGGGAGTAACCCCGAGCAGGCGTCGACGAAGCTCAAGCGCGTCACTCCCGAGCCGCGTCGGTTGCGGAGGTCGGCATGAACGCCCGCGCGATCGCCGAGATCATCACGGACTACTGGCCGCATCGCATGTCCAACGCTGCGGCGGACGCGATCGTCAAGTACGTCGGCAGGCACGCGATCGATCCCACTCACCTTGCGCGGCAACGCTCGTTCAGTCTCCTCACCTTCGGCCCCGGGAAGCGGACCGAGGGCGTGCTGGACCACATCACGAAGGAGATCGCCGAGGTCCGCGCCAAGCCGGACGACATCTCAGAGTGGGCCGACCTCGCGATCCTGACGTTCGACGGTGCACTTCGACAGGGCTTCGAGCCCGAAGAGATCATCGCCGCGATCAAGGCGAAGCAGGAGAAGAACGAGGGCCGAACCTGGCCCGACTGGCGAACCATGGATCCGAACAGGGCGATTGAGCACGTCCGCGATGGCGGTGCCGCATGATCCGCCGTCTCCGTTCCCACCTGATCCTGTCCTGCATCCTCGTCGGAGCACTGGCCGCGTGGCAGTTCTGGCCGGCGTCATGACCTTCATCGCCCGCGGCGAGGTCTACGACTACCCGCCGTACGCCGAGTGCGATCTCGACGCCCTGATCGAGTGGCGAATACGCGCCTTGGATCAGGCGACCAATCTCGCCGTCGAGTTCTGCCATGCGCTGGTCTGGCGGCTCGCCGGTATCCCGCCGCTGAACCTCGACTTCATCCATGAACTACCCGCTGCCGCCGGGCTGAGTGGCGCGGGTTCCCCAGGTGCCGGTGAGCGGTGCATCACCACTGCTCCCGGCACCCCAAACGAAACGAGAAACGAATGAACGAGCCCAGAATCCGCGTGGGTGTGGACATCCGGTTGCGTGCAACCGTGAGCCGCGAGCTTCCGGAGTGGCTGATCGAGGAACTCCACGAGGCGAAGGTCGACCTGACGGACCCGGACGCCATCGAAGCTGCGCTTGAGAAGCGGCTTCGACGCCATGGCGAGGAAGACCCGGAGTCGATCGGGTTCCCTCACGAGTACTACGAGGGCGTCATCGAAATCGATGACGTGGAGATCGACGATGTCACGGTATTGCCAGCGGGGGAGAAGCCATGACCGCCGCGCTCACCGTCACTGTCGAACGCCACTACGACGCAGGCCCCGACCTACCGCCGACGATCATCGCCAGCGGCCTCGTCGGAAAGCTGCCGCGCACGACGCGGTTCAACCCGAACCTGTACCCCGATCCGATCGGGCGCGCACGCCACCTCGCCAAGGTGATCGGTCGGGCGAACGGTCAATCGGGCAAGGCATTCTCGGAGCACTGGACCGCCATCGCCGACGAGCTGGAGAAGGTCGAGGCCGAGGGCGGCCGCGTCACCCTGCGCTGCTCGAAGTGCGACCGTGTCATCGCTGTCGTGAGCGCGCCGGCACCGAGCGTTCCGATCACGTGCACGAATCACGGATCGGCGGTGGCTCGATGAGCGACTCGCACGTCAAGATCGGAACCATCTCCGCAGGTGACCACACGACCGGTCCGCACGCTTCTGTGAGGTGCTGTGGATACCCACCGTGCATCGGCGCGGCGAGTCGATACGTCCATGCGCGAACTGGCAAACCCGCACGAGAGCTGTTGACGTACACGGAGGCACGGTTGGGGGTCACCCGATGAGCGAGTACATCCAGGTCGACCATGGCCGCATCGTCGTCGACGACGTACTCGAGAAGCCCAAACGTCACCTCACCCTCGTCGCGTCGGACAACTGGCCGACCGAGGCCGACACCGATCCGTACGAGCATCAGTCCAATCCCGTGACCGTCGCGCTGTGGTGCGCGCTGATGTCCATCGCCATCGGATTCGTGACATGGGCGGCGTGGTGAACAGCGACGATCCCGCGTCCGACTGGGACGCCGAAGACGAAACCGACAGAGCCTACGAGCTATGGCTCGACAAGAAACTCGGAGTAGCGCAGTGACAACACTTGAAGCTCCACCAGACATTCCTGCCACCCGACGATGCTTTGGCTCGTCCGACTGTAGAAGGCGCGTGACCACACGTGGAATGTGCCGCGCGTGCTACGAGAAGTTTCGTATTCGACAGAAGGCGTACGGCAGGTTCGAGTCCGAGTACGTCGACGCAGGGCCTGCGCGTGCTCACGTTGAAGCACTGCTGTCGACCGGACTCGGTGCACGTCGCGTCGCCGAATTGGCGGGCGTAGAACGTAAGACCATCCGGTGCCTGATCCTGGGCCGACCCGACCGCGGTACTGGACCCAACAAAGCAGTTCGACGTTCGACCGCGGCGCGGATTCTCTCGATCGCCCTGCCCATCACTGCATGGCGTACGGCTGCGCCGGGTACGCGAGTAGCGAGCACGGGAACGGTCCGCAGGCTCCGAGCGCTCGTTGCAATCGGGTGGACACAGGAGGTGCTAGCCGCGGATCTCGGCATTCATCCGACGGGGCTCGGTCGACTCACAGCCGGACAGGCGACTCACTGCACTGCGCGCCGCGCTCGCGAGGTTGCCGACATTTTCGACCGTTGCCACATGCGGCAGGGGCCGTCGGAGATCTCCCGTAGGCGAGCGCAGCAGAAGGGGTGGGCGCTGCCGCTCGAATGGGACGAGGAGTCCATCGACGATCCGAATGCAAAGCCCGCTAGTGATTCTCGATGGAACGCAGCATCGGCCCGCCGGGAGCGGATCGAGCAGGTTGCCGAGCTGACCGAGCGTGGCCTGACATCCGCGGAAATCGCGGACCGGCTCAGAGTCTCGCAGCGGCAGGTCATCCGATACCGCGGGCTGGCGGTGGCGTCATGAACGAGGGCCACGTCCACGGACAGGATCCCGAGACCGGCGTCTGGTGTGACAAGCGAGATCAGTCCTGCTACACGGTCGGGCGTCTCTGCGGGTCTCGGCATCCCGAGTATCAGGGTCACCGCTCAGTCACCTGCGGGCGCATCGCAGGCCATTGCCCCGACGTGCACCGCGGGTGGTCGCCATCGATGCATCTGGTCGATTGGAGTGCGGCATGAGCTATGCAGACTTCCTGTCCGCCAAAGCCGTCCTCGCAGAGCGTCCAGGTCGCATTGTTTCGACTGCTGACGTCCACTCGATGCTGCACCCGTGGCAGGCCGAGCTCGTCGCATGGGCGGTTCGAACCTCACGAGCGGCATTGTGGGCCGACACTGGTCTCGGCAAGACGCTGATGCAGGTCGAGTGGGCACGACTGTCTGGCGAGACCGCGTTGATCGTAGCCCCGCTGGCCGTGTGCAGGCAGACGGTTCGCGAGGCCGCCAAGGTCGGCGTAGCTGCGACGTTCGTACGCGACTCCGCCGAGATCACTGGACCGGGCATCTGGGTCACGAATTACGAGATGGTGCCGCACTTCCCGGCGTCACTCTTCGACGCTGTGGTGCTCGACGAGTCGTCCATCCTCAAGCAGTCGGACGGCAAGACGCGCACCATGCTGATCGAGCATTTCGCACTGGTGCCGCACCGTCTCGCATGCTCGGCCACGCCGGCACCGAACGATCCCGAGGAGCTGACGAATCAGGCCGAGTTCCTCGGTCGCATGACGCGGACGCACATGCTCGCCGCGTACTTCGTCCACGATCAGGACGGCTGGCGGCTCAAGGGTCATGCCAAGGCCCCGATGATGCGGTGGATGGCGTCGTGGGCCGTCGCCCTCACGAAGCCCTCCGACATGGGCGGCGACGACACCGGATACGACCTTCCGGGCTTGTCTGTGGTGCCACATCTGGTTCACGCCGAGATCCCCGTCCCCGAGGGGCAGTTGTTCGCAACCGAACTCGGAGGTGTTGGCGGCCGCGCCGAGGTGCGAAAGCTGACGCTCGACGCCCGTGTCGCCGAGGCGGCCACGCTGGTTGCGTCCGAGCCGAACGAGCCGTGGCTGCTGTGGTGCGGACTGAATGCGGAGGCCGATGCACTGGCCAAGGCGATACCGAGCGCGGTCAACATCCACGGCGCGATGCGTCCGAACGAGAAGGCCGACGCGCTACTGGCGTTCGCCGACGGCGACATTCAGCACCTGATCACCAAGCCGCAGATCGCCTCTCAGGGATTGAACTACCAGCATTGTGCCCGCATGGCATTTGTGGGACTGGGCGACTCGTACGAGCAGTACTACCAAGCAATCCGACGGTGCTACCGCTACGGCCAGACCCGTGTCGTCGAGGCCCACGTCATCCTCTCCGATCTGGAATCGCAGATCGCAGCGAACATCGCCCGCAAGGAACGGCAGGCATCCGACATCACCGCCGCACTTGTCGCCGAAATGCGCAGAGCGCGAGCAGAAGTGGAGTACGCAGCATGACCGACCCATCAGACCCATACGTGACCGACCGCGCGTCCGGCGAGAACTGGACCCTGCTACTCGGCGACTCGTGCGAACGCCTGTCCGAGATCGACACCGACAGTGTCGACCTGTCGGTGTGCAGTCCGCCGTTCGACTCGCTGTACACCTACAGCCCGTCCGTGCGCGATCTTGGCAACAGCGCCAGCCGAATCGAGTTCCTCGAGCACTACCGCTTCATCGTCGCCGAACAGCTACGGGTGACGAAGCCCGGCCGCAATGCCGCAATCCATGTGCAGCAGGTCGCAACAAAGAAGGCTGTCGACGGCTATATCGGGCTGACCGACTTCCGTGGCGATGTGATCCGCCTGTTCCAGGCCGAAGGGTGGATCTTCTACGGTGAGGTAACCGTATGGAAGGACCCTCAGGCGCAGTCGATCCGAACGAAGGCGCACGCTCTTGCGTTCGCGACGAAGAACCGTGACTCGTCGAAGTCTCGGCCCGCACTGGCCGACTATCTGCTGATCTTCAAGAAGCCGGGCGACAACGCCGTGCCGGTGAAGAATGCCGTGATTGACGGCGAGGTCACCAACGACGACTGGATCGACTGGGCGTCGCCAATCTGGTCCGACCATCACGAGGGCGGATGGTTGGACGGAGAGAACATCTCGCCGGTCTGGTGGGGCGTCAAGGAGACGAACACGCTGAATACGCGCGTCGCGAAGGAGAACGGCGACGAGCGGCACATCGCGCCACTGCAGCTCGACTTCATCGACAGGTGCGTCCGCCTGTGGTCCAACCCCGGCGAGCTGATCCTGACGCCGTTCGCGGGCATCGGGTCCGAGCTGTACCAATCGGTGAAGCTCGGCCGTCGCGCGATCGGCTGCGAGCTCAAGCCCAGCTACTGGAAGACGGCCGTCGACAATCTGACCCGCCTCGAATCCGACTTGGCGGTCCCGACGCTGTTCGGGGAGCCAGCATGAGCGACCTCGTGGAACAGCCCGGCCAGTACGACGGCATTCCCGACTCGGAGTACCACGCCGACAGGGGATCTCTGTCGTCATCCGGCGCGCGCAAACTCCTCCCTCCGTCGACGCCGTTTCAGTTCAAGTGGGAACGCGACAACCCGCGCACCGAGACGAAGGATTACTTCGACCTCGGTCACGCCGCGCACACGCTCGTGCTCGGCGAGGGTGCCGAGATCGTTGAGCTCGAATTCGACGCGTGGACCACGAAGGCGTCGAAGGAAGCTCGCGACAAGGTCTGGGCCGAGGGTAAGACGCCGTTGCTGTCCAAGGACTTTCGTAAGGTCCACGAGATGGCTGCGGCCATCAAGCAGCACCCCCTGGCCGAGGCGCTGTTCTCGTCCGGTGTCGCCGAACGCTCGCTGTACTACCGCGACGTCGAGACCGGCGTGATGCTGCGGGCCCGACCCGACTGGCTGCCGACGCAGGGCCGAGGTCGGCTGATCATCACCGACTACAAGACCGCGGCGAGTTCGGACCCGTCGAAGTTCGGTAAGTCGGCCGGCGACTTCGGCTACCACCAACAGGACGCGTGGTACCGCGATGCCGCGATCGCACTCGGCCTCGACGACGACCCTGCGTTCGTGTTCGTCGTCCAGCAGAAGGAAGCGCCGTACACCGTCAGCATCGTCGAACTCGACCGCGATGCAGTCAATCTCGGTCGTCGACTCAACCGAGCTGCGATCGACCTGTACGCGAAATGCGAAGCCAACAACCACTGGCCCGGATGGGGCGATGAGCCCCACCTCGTGAGCCTGCCCAGTTACGTCCATTACAAAGCCGAGGAGATCTTGAGCAATGTCTAGTCCCGCCCGTTACCAGCCACTCGCACAGCCGCCCGTTCGTTCGACCACGAGCCAGGCGACACAGATCGAGCAGTCCCGCGCCGTCGCCGAGGTCCAGGCCGCAGTGCTCGTCGCGCAGCAGAACCCGCGCAACAAGTCGATCGCTGTGTCGGAGATGCGTGACTCCACCGCGCAGAAGTCCGTCGCCGAGAAGGCGTTCTTCTCGTTCCCTCGAGGCGGTCAGACCGTGTCCGGCCCGTCGATCCACATCGCCCGCGAACTCGCGCGGTGCTGGGGAAACATGCAGTACGGCCTGGCCGAGCTGCGTCGTGACGACGACAAGGGGGAGTCGGAGATGCAGGCGTTCGCCTGGGATCTCGAAACGAACGCGCGCAACACCTCGACGTTCATCGTTCCGCACAAGAGAGACAAGACCGGCGGCCCGGTGAAGCTCACCGACATGCGCGAGATCTACGAGAACAACGCCAACTCGGGCGCTCGTCGCGTCCGTGAGTGCATCTTCGCGATCCTGCCGTCGTGGTTCGTCGACGAGGCCGAGGATCGCTGCCGCGAGGCACTGCAGGACGGCGGGGGAGTGCCGCTGGCAACTCGCATCGCCAATTCGATCCAGCACTTCGAGAACGCCGGCGTCTCGCGTAAGCAGCTCGAGGCGAAGGTGGGCAGCTCGTCGAGTGAGTGGAGCGAGAACGATCTGACCGAGCTCGGCATCACGTTCACGTCGATGCGGAATGGCGAGATCACCCGCGATGAGGCATTTCCTCCCGTGAAGCTGAGCGCGGCCGAGATCAAGGCGGACCGCGCTGCCGCGCCGGCCGACTCCGCCAAGGGTGAGGAGGCGACGCCGACGGAACCGCCGGAGGACGACGGGCCCGTCGATGGCCCGATCACAGAGAAGCACGGCCGCGAGCTGGCCGAGGCGTTCAAGTCGAACAAGCTCACTCGATGGGCGGATCGTCTGAAGTGGTTGCGCGACAACTCGATCATCGGCAAGCAGGAAGAGCCCGAGAACGGGATCGCAGGCCTGTCCGATGCTCAGGCCGTCGTGGCGCTCGACGTGTTCGACGAACTCGCCAAGGTGAACGAGCCAGCGAACGGCGGTGAGCCAGCATGACCGCAGCTGAGGTTTTCCAGACGAAGCCCGAGAAAGTCCAGGCGATGCAGTTCAAAGGCTGGCGGAACGCCGTTGACATCCAACGTTTCGCGCTTTGCTCCGTGTTCGTCCCCGCCGGTTACGAACACCATCTGCGGTACGAGCGTGAACATGATCGCAGCAACGGCCATGTATACGAGGAGAATGCGCCTGGGTTCCTCGCGGTTCTTACCGCCGGTGGCGATTGCCGCGTCAACGAGGGCGGTTGGGTGATCGTCGACAGCGCTGGCGCGATCTCGGTCGCCACAGAGAAGGCCTTTGCCGAGGCGTACGAGCTGGTGATCGCATGAGCGCCGTCGACGATCAACTTCTCTTGTCCGAGAACCGCGCCACCCGTGCCGCCGAGGCGCTGTACGACGAGCGCATGGGCACGCACGCCATGGTCGAGGCGGCCCTCGCGCAGCGGGATGCGATCCACGCCCTGACCCTCGCGATAGTCGAGATGTCGAAGCCGTCTCACGTCGAGATCCACGTCGATAACGGGGTGACTCAGTGAACGTCACCCTGTACTCGCAGAAGAACTGCATGCCCTGCACCGGCACCAAGCGCGCCCTCAAGCGCAACTCCATCGAGTTCACCGAGGTCGACGTTGCGTCCGCACCGGACGCCGCCGACCCGATCCTTGAGCTCGGCTACCGCTCCACGCCCGTCGTCATCGTCGAGTTCGACGAGGGCGGGCGGGACCACTGGGACGGCTACCGGCCCGACAAGATCGAGGCTCTGGCGTACCTCGTGGCTGAGGGGAGGGGCGCATGATCGACGTCTTCGTAGCTCGCGGAACAGGCAACGCACGCGGGCCTCTGAGCGACATGTGCGGGCTCGTGACGCGCAAGCTCAACCCCCAGAAGTTCCGGCTCGGCGAGGTCGACTACCCGGCAACCATCGGCCGGATCGGCGCATCGGACGGCAAGGGCTTCCCGCTCGACGTCTGCGTCGACATCGGAGTCCGCGATCTCGCGTGGAAGGTGCGCAACTCGCCGAACCGCGCGGGCATCATCTCGTACAGCCTCGGCGGGATCGTGGTCTCACGGTTCCTCGAGGGCGTCGAGCGCGGCGACTTCCGCAACGCGAACGGCACGAAGCTCGACGTCGCATTCGTCGTCAACATCGCCAACCCCTCACGTGCACCCGGGGATTCGATCGTGCCCGCGCCGGGCTTCGGTCTGCACTCGTCGCACGGGAAGTGGCCGGCGGGCACCGTCGTCTACGAGCTTGCTAACCCGCGCGACATCATCTGCTCGACCGATCGCTTCAGTCCGGCTCGGCGGATCGCGGCAGGGCTGTCCCCGTACGCAGCGTTGGAGCTGAACGAGTCCGACCCGTTCAAGAGCATCGATGCGCTGCGGTCGACGGACTGGCTCGCGCGTCTGCGCGGCGGTTCGTACACCGCGGCCGCCGCGGGATTGCTCGGGTATCTGGTGCCCTATGGCAACCCCGGTCGTACGCAGCACACCTGCTACGGCGTCGAGAACGTTCCCGGCACGAACGTCACGTGGACGGATTGGGCTGCGGCTGAGATCAATCGGGGGTGGGGGAAGTGAGCGAAAGATTCTGGCACGGAGGCGCTCCCGGCCTGCGGGTCGGCGACATCATCGAGCCGCGACCGAACGGCGACACTTCGCATCTCGTCGACGACTGCCCTACGTGCGAGGCGCGTCGGGCAGGCAATCCGCTCACCGACGACGACAACGACTCCGGGCTGATCTACGTGACGACTGATCGAAACTATGCGCGGGTGTACGCCGCAGGTTATCCACGTGGCGCGCTGTATCGCGTCGAACCGATCGGCGAGGCCGTCGACCGATCCGAGCATGACCCCGCGCCGTCCTGGGGTTACCCATCGGCGCGCGTGCTGGCCGTGTACGACGCCTGCGTGACCATGACGCCTGCGCAGATGCGTCGAGAGCAAAAGCGATTCAGCTCGCCAGTCGGGATTCGGTGAACCACATGGTTACTACCGTTCCCCGCAAGAGCCGAAAGCTGCGCAAGTGCGGCTGTGGAAAGCGGATCGCGATAGGGGATTGGTACGTCGAGCACACGACATTCCCCGGCGACGACTCCGGTTACGCGGACGATGCCGGCCACCCTGTCCGTATCGCTGAATGCCGTTCGTGTGCCGAACGGTACGGCCGCGATGTGTTGTTCGACTGCACCCACGAGAACGTCTCGGTGCGGAAGCGATTCTCTGGAATCGGACCGGGGCTCACAGCCGAGAGCGTCCGAATCATCTCGGCTCGCTGCGTTCGGTGCGGGAAGAACATGCGATCGGAGGTGTCTCGATGACCCCCGAGGAACTCGAGGCGATCGAAGCTCGAGCCAACGCAGCCACCGAAGGACCGTGGGGCACACGCGTCGCTGACACCGGCATCCGAAGTTCGTATCCCTACGCATGGGTGACCAAACAACGTGGCGAGATCGCAACTGCGATAGTCGAGCGCCATCAGGGCGGCACGGTCGAAGATGTTGAGTTCATTGCCCATGCCCGCGAGGACATTCCGGCTCTGTTGGCTGCGGTGCGGGAACGGGACAACACCATCGCCAAGGTTCACGAACTGATGCAGTCCTGGGACAACGGCGAGTACGACGACAGTCACCAGTTCTCACCTCACCACTTCGTCAGGCATCTCCGCGCTGCCCTCGACCCACAGGAGACACCATGACCACCGAGCGCGAGATGCTCGATCTCGTCCATCAGCGGTACGCAGCGGCATTCAACGGCACCAGTCCGCGGTACGTCGTCGCCGAGCATGTCCAGTTCAACCCGACGTGGGCCACGCGCTGTCTCGACGCGGTCGTAGCGGACATGTGGCCGTCCGAGGGATTCGCGATGCACGGCATCGAGATCAAGTGCAGCCGCGGTGATCTGAAGCGTGAGCTGGATCATCCCGAGAAGGCCGCGACGTTCTCCGAGCACCTGGACTACTTCTGGCTGGCCGTGTCCGAACTGAAGGTTCTGAGCAACCTGACGGTGCCCGACCAGTGGGGCATCCTGATCATCCGCTCGGGAAAGCTGTGCGTGAAGCGTCAGGCACGTCGGTTGCGTCCGAAGGTGACTGGATATCAGGAACGTGATCCGTTGCCGCGCAACGTCCAGGTGGCGCTGCTGCGTGCCACTCGCAAGACGTACGAGGCACGGTCTGCGGTCGCTTCGGCGGTGGTGTTGTGAGCACAGTGAACCCCACACACATCGACATCATGGCCGAGGAACTGTGCGAGTACGTCGCCGGAAACCCGCACATGAAGCCCTGGTCCGTGATGGTTGTGAAGCATCTGGTGTCGAAGCTGACGGACGCCGGCTACAGCATCGTGCCCAACGCAGTGCTGACGGAACTCACCGACCCGGACAAGTGCTCGTTCGACCACAACGGCGGATGTCAAGCACACGGACACTTTCCACCCAACGACGATCAGGCTTGGACGTGCCCTGTGGAGGACGCGAAGAACATCCTCGCTACTGCGGCTGAGGGGGAGAAGGCATGAGCAACATCGATCTCGATTCCGCCCAATCCCTCGCCGACGCAGCAACTCCCGGCCCGTGGACTGCCACGCCGCCGATCAAGGCCGACGACCCGTTCGGCAACTACTGGGGTGTCGGCACCGCGTCCGACGGCATGCTCGAACGGTTCACGGCCGACGTTGCGCCACATCTCAACGCCGAGAACGACGCTCGGTTCGCGGCGCGAGCTCGCGAGCTGGTGCCAGCCCTGATCGCACGGGTTCGCGAGCTGGAGTCGGCGGGCCCCGACCCTGAGAAGGTCGAGGATCAGCTGCTTCTCGAGTCGCTGACCACGACCGACGGGTCGATCGACGTCAAGATCGTCACCAACGGTGAGGATGCTGAGCGCGTGATGCTGGCGATCTCGGACTCGATGGGCGAGATGCTCGATACCTACGAGGCCGCGAACTACGTCGAGTTCACCGTCAGCAAGCGCGGTCGACCGACGTTCGTCACCACCATCCGTCGGTTCGGAAAGCCGACGCCGCACGAGCTGCGACAGCAGGCCGAGGCGGAGCGGGACGAGTGGCGCGCGAGGGCCGAAGCGGCCGAGTCGGAACTGGAGGGGTCCCCGTGACCCTCTTCATCATCGCCGGACTCGCGATCGCAGTGGCGAGCTACCGCGTCTATCGGTCGCTGCAGGAGTCGGATGTTGATCGTGCTCGAGGGTACCCAGCGGGGTCCTTCGAGCGCCGAATACTCGAAGGAAGGCAGTAATGGGACTGCCATGGATACGGCTCGATACGAGCACTTTCGACCATCCAAAGATGCTGTTTTTGGTCGAAGAGAAGCAATTTCGGCCAATTTATGTCCACCTTTCGGGCATGGCCTACACCGGAAAGCATGGTTTGGACGGCCTGATTCCGAAGGCTGCATTGCGCGTAATCGGCGGCACCGTCAACGACGCGAAGAAGCTCGTCGAGGCGGGACTGTGGAACGAGGTAGCGGGCGGATGGGAAGTGCACGGGTGGACGGAATACCAGTTCAGCAGCTCGGAACACGAGGCGCGACGCCAGAAATTGAGCGAGCGCGGACGGAAAGGGGCGCAGGCGAGATGGGACAAGTAGAGGTGCGACAAGCATGCAACAAGCATTACTCGAAGCAATGCGTAAATCGTCGATGCCTAAATGGCACGGACGGACGGACGGACTTACGTAAGAACTCCAACTACAGAAAAATCTCTTCGTCTGCAGTAAGAAACGTACGCGAGATTCGAGCGGATTCTTCCTCGGCGGGGGTAGCGAAATGACGTTATCCACAGGCTCGGCGATCACGATCGAGCTCCCATGGACCACCCCGCCGCTGTCGATGAACGACCGTGGGGCGTCCGTCCAGGCCGCCCGAGCGAAGGCCGCTCAGATCGCCCAGATTCGTTCGGATGTCTACTACCTGGCTCACGGTGCCAAGTTGCCCAAGAACGTCGGGCACGCGGTCGTACAGCTCCACTACCGCCCGGGGACGAACGCCCGCCGCGATACCGACAATCTGATCGCTACCGCAAAGCCGATATTCGATGCCCTGGCCGGCGCTGCAGACGGCCTCGTCGGATACGGGCTCGTGCCCGACGACATCCCGCAGTTCATGTCCAAGCCCGAGCCGATCATCCACCAGACCCGCAAGGGGCAGGCGCGGATGTGGCTCGACATCACGATCTCCGATCAACCGAAGGAGTTGCCCGAATGAGCGACATCATCGACGACATCGATGCGCTGGTCGATTGGCAGATGGAGCAGGAATCCAGCGGATACGACCACAACATCAACCAGGCGGAGTGCCGGATCTGTGGTGGCCAGTGGCACGGCCTCGCGATCACCGAGGCAATGCGCAAGTTGCGGATCCGATACCAATCGGCTGAGTTCTACGCGGACTTCACTGGCTTTCGCGAGCCGCTCGAGCGTGTTCTGGGCGAGCTCGACGCGTATCGGCACGCCGACGACGACAGCGAACTCCTTTGTCCTGGATCGGAGTTCATTGGACCGTGGGCAACGAAGTCGCAACTGTACGTTCTGCGGACTGTGCGTCGAGCGGTCTCTCGAGCGCTGGAATGGAATCACGACCCTCGGCAACTCGATCTGGCGCTGTACCCACCTGCGTCATTGCCAGTAACGACTGGCGTCAGGCCTATCAACGGCGAGGTTTTCGTCATTGGCCGCGAGGGCCAGCGAATGCCATTGGGGCACTCGGCATCGATCGTCATAACCGACGAGGCAAGAGAACTCGAACGCCGAATGTTCGCCGGACGTCAGGATCCCGTGCGAATAGTGACCGAGGCGTACTTCTCCGTGCCCGCTGGCAGTCCAATGGCCAGATGGATTGCTGGCGAACCCGATGCGGTGAGCGAACACGATCGGCGGGTGTTGCGCAATCTCACGGACGACGCGCCGACAACCCCTCGCCAGCGCGCACTCCCGCAACCATCCACCACTCCGCCGATGTGGGCACACGATCCGACGCGATCACGCCGGCCGAGGCGCAACCGAAACCAACCGACGAGGCAGGGGATCGCATGAGCGAGGTAGTGCAGGTGATAGTTCCGGGCCCGCCCATGGTCGATGGCGAGCGCAAGCCGTTCTCGGTTGCCGAGCACATCGAGAACGTGATCACCGCGTTCGATGTGGCTCGGGATCGTGTCTGTGACCGCATCCTCGCCGAGGCTGAGGATCGATTGACCGAGCGTCGGGATGCGCTCGAGGGGAAGCCCGAGATCAACGAGCACGACGAGCGCGTGTCGGCATTGAAGGAGAAGCGATGAGAGAGCAAAACATTTGTACCGCAACATCGGTCGACCCGCGGGTGGGTCGTCACGACGAGGCAGTGCGATGCGAGTTGCCCGATGACCACGCGGGCGGGCATCGGAGTTCGATTTCACAGGAGCCCTATCCGCCGATGATCTTGGGATGGACGACGGTCGTCCCGCTCGGCAAATTGGCCGAGAGGTGGCGAGCTAGAGCCGAGGATATCGCCGATCTAGACGAGACGGCCTGGCGCACTCTCCGAGACTGCGCTGACGAGCTGACGGAATCACTCAGGCAAGCGAGCCAAGGCCTCGGCATCACGATCAACTTGATAGGCGGCCGGTGATGAGCACTGTGAATGAGCGTCGAGCGAGGCGCATTGGCAGCATTCGCGAGGTGCGAGCGTCGAGGTTGTTGCGCGAAAAGTGGGCCCGTGAGGATGCGTTGCTCGACCAATACGAAGCTCAGCAAGAGCTGAAGCGAGTAGAACTCGAAACGTGGGTTCGGCCTGAATGGGTGAGGGTCGCGAGCGATGAACGACCATGGTGGAGGTTCTGGTGACCGACGACCATCTACTCATCCCGCGATTCGTTCTCACCGCGATGAGCGACACCCTGCGCAAGATCCCCGCTCTGGCAATCGATGTCGAGATCACCGCAACGCGGCAGGATCGACTCGGCACGCGTCAGGGTGGGGGAGGGTCACCGCGCGAGAAGGTCTACCCGCTCCCGTTCGACGAGGCCGGATCGGAGGCGATGTGGATCCTGCACAACGTGCTCGCGACCTGGGTACGGCACGTGTGTGAGTACCGGCAGATCGAGTTCATTCCAGTGGGTTACACGCACTGGCGTCGGTACATCGGGCCGATGCGCGAGCACGAACGCGTCGTTCCGCCTGCTTACAACGCAGACACGCCCGCGTGCCTGGCGAAGTGGCTCGATGCGCACCTGATCAGCCTGGCGATGACCGAGGGCTGCGAGGAAGCGCCGCACGAGATCAAGGATGCGTACGAGCAGGCATTCGCGTGCACCGATCGGCCGCCACGTGAACGATTCGCCGCGGTGACCGACAGCAAGATCGAGCGCGCGAAACGGCAACGGCTGAACCAGGCTGGGATCGTTTCTCTCGCAGCAGAACTCGGTGGTGATTGGGAAGGGCTGAACAAGAAGCGGTTCGAGACATTGCTCGGCGCATCGAAGATTCGGCCAGTGCCCGGGCCGTGGCGGCCGGATTGGCCGGCGGTGTACGTCGTGGGCGAAGTGTTCGACGCACACGAGCAGTACCCGTCGAGGAAGCGCAATCGGGAGCGGGTTTCGGCCTGATCGCAGGTTGACTGCTTAAGTGCCCACCCGTTTGCTACGCTAACGCGCAGTGAGAGTGGTGACCATTCCCCATCGCTCACAATCTCCTCGATCCAGCGTCAAGCCTCCTGCCATCTGGAATCTCCAGGAGAAGCAACCCATGATGCCCACGCGCTAGGTCACGACTGCGCTGGGTCGAGGTCATTCGTCCACCTGCGCACACAGCTTGCGAGGTGGCGGTTCACAACTAAATAGGTCGATGGTCCGTGCGTTGCATCGGGTGGTTTGGTCACCACTGTTGTGCGTCGCGGAACCAAACGCGAGCGTAACTGCTACGCCATCGACCACATGGAGAGTCAACCGCTAGTGGTAGCGGGACCGCTTCGAACGCGGCACGGTCCGAAAGGGCAGGGGTTCGACTCCTCGTCTCTCCGCTCACAGTGGAGGTATACATGCTCGATTGGCTGATCTACAACCTCACCCGAATCATCGTGCGACTCACAGTAATGCGTCGGTAGATGGCAGGGCTGACCACTACTGAGCGTGGCTATGGCTGGTCACACGAGAAGGTCAGGGCTCAGCTCATGGCCGACCATGTGGATGGGTCACCGTGCTGGTGGTGTGGCCTTCCCATGTTCCGTGAGAAGACAGCGAACTGGGATGGCGAGTCGCTACACGCCGACCACTCGGAAGAGCGAGCGCGTGATGGTGGTGATGCTGACCGCCTGCTCCACGGCATCTGCAACAAGCAGCGTGGTGGTGGCTCACGTGATGACCAGAGGCCCGCTGTCACTGGCGTGGCCATGGATGAGCGCATGCCCGACGTCGTGGTGTCGCCCGAGGATGAGTCGCTCGACATCGGTACGACGTGGTTCGACTGGCCCACGATGGCCTGACAAGGAGACGAAATGCCCGAAGGTACGAAACATCCCGCGACACAGCACATGCTCGACCTGTTCGAGTACAAGCACTTGCCGCCCCATCTGGCCGCCGTGAGCGCACCGGTGTTCGACATCGCGCACCGCATGGCAGACAGCCTCGAAAGCGGCCCCGAGCTGACGACTGGCCTCCGCAAGCTGCTCGAGGCGAAGGACTGCTTCGTCCGTCAAGCCGTGATCGACTCGCGTCAGAGTTGATACCCCTAGCGGGTATGCACGCATAACGCCTGGTCAGGCCCACCCCCTCGGATATTACAGAGGGGGGAGGGGTACTCCCGACTGCCGGAGTCAGGACGGATTTTTTTACGAGGCTCGAAACTGACGCGCAGGGGGCTAGATGGACAGTCTCGACGACGGCGGACAAGAGCTACTTGAGGAGCTCGCGGTCGACGGCGACTCGTACGAGATGACCGCTCTCATCACCGAGGTGTGCAGGATCAAGGACCGCCTTGATCGGCTCCATCGTGTGCTGACTGGCGACGACGACCTCTGGATGCGCTTGATTCCAAGCCGTGGGGACGCAGAGGTGCTCGAAATCCGTATCGACAGCGCAGCTCAGGAGTCGCGGCAGTTGGCAACCGTCTTCCGGCAGATGCTCGCAGAGGTGAAGAGGAGGCGTGCGGAGAATGGCGACGCCGCTGACTACGACCCCCTCGACGATCTGTGAAGAAGACATCGATGCGGCCTTCGCGGACATCATTGCCGCGGAGTGGCCTCGGCTAGAGGGTCGCCAGACGCCCAATTCGTTGGCCTACACCCCTGGCGAGACCGAACTTGGCCGCAAGGCAGTCGAATTGGCAAAGCGCTCGGCGTCGCACATCCGCGCGATGCCGTGGCAGTCCTGGTCGCTCGAGCGAATCATGTCCAAGGACGCCGACGGCACCTGGACGCATCCTGAGTGCTGCCTGATCGTTCCGCGCCAGAACGGCAAGTCCCTCATCTTGTCGATCCGAGTGCTGTACGGCATCTACAAGCTCGGAGAGAAGATCGTCTTCTCTGCACAGCAGTGGGAGACCGCAAAGTCGCTCTGGAAGCGCACCTGGAACATTGTCAAGACGACTCCCTGGATGCTCAAAAGGGTCGAGTCGAAGACGTGCTCTCAAGGTCGAGGCACGATCGTGCTCGCATCCGGTGCCGAAGTGGTTTTCACGACGCGCTCCGCAAATGCCGGGCGCGGACTCGACCGGGTCGACCTCGAAATCTACGACGAGGCGTACGACCTGACCGAGGCGGATATGGCCGCCTTGTCTCCGACCAAGATGAACTCGGATGACCCGCAGACCATCTACACGTCGTCCGCGGTCAATCAAGAGCAGCACCCGAACGGAAAGGTGCTTGCTGCAGTTCGCGAACGGGGCCTGGAGGGCGAGGAAGGACTTTTCTTCGCCGAGTGGATGTCCCCGCTCGAGCAGGATCGTTCACGGCCGGACACCTGGCGCTGGGCGAACCCGTCGTTCGGCGTGATCCAGACGGTCAAGAAGCTAGCGGCCGAGCTACGGAAGTTCTCGACCGTGGCGGGCATGAAGAGCTTCGATGTCGAATACCTCGGCCGGGGTGACTGGCCGTCCGGAAACCTGACGCCGAAATGGGCCGTCATCGATCAGGACCAATGGAACGACCTGAAGGTGTTCGAGCGGCCCGAATTCGTCGGACCGAAGGCGATCGGTGTCGATCGCACGATGGATCGCGCACTGTGGTGCATCGCTGCCGCACAGCGCACGACCGCAGGTCGAATCCACGTCGAGGTCGGCTACTTCCGGCCCTCGACGCAGGCCGGAATGGTCGAGAATCTGACCTCGCTCGTCGGGATATGGGATCCGTGCGCGACCGGCACCGACGGTAAGTCGCCGTCGACCGTGCTCGAACCGCTACTCGCAGCACCGGGTACGGATATCGAGCTGTCCAAGTCGAACACGGGTCAGATTGCGGTCGCCTGCACGGGAATGCTCGACGACATCGAGTCGGGAATGCTCTCGATCGCCGATCAGCCCGCGCTGAACGCATCCGCCGAGGGTGCCGTCAAACGCGAACTGCCGGGCGGCGATTGGGTCTGGTCGAAGCGCGGCGAGGCGCAGATCGCGCCGCTGAATGCCGTGACACACGCCCGCTGGGCGCTGCTGACCTACGAGTCCCGATGGTCAGGCCCGCCGGTATCGCCCGCGTGGGACAGGGAACCGCAGACCGACAACCAATTCGGCGCTGGCTCATGGCAGTCGAACCCGCGCGACTTCGATGCTCTCGCAGTTGGATTTTGAAAGGTGGTGACCGATGGCAGATATCGTCGCTCCGTCGTACGAAACCGGTTACGTCACCGATCAGGCCACGGCCTTGCAGCTATGGAACGAGGACGAAGAGCTCGTCGAACTGCAGTGGCCGCAGTGCAATCGCATATACAGCCGCATGATGAAAGAGGATGGGCGCGTTTCGTCGGTCCTCCAAGCGATCGGACTGCCGATTCGCAGTGCGAACTGGTGGGTCGATCCGAACGGCGCTCGCGACGAGGTCACTGACGACGTTGCGCGCAACTTGGGTCTTCCCATCCTCGGTACCGAGCCGGACTCGTTGCCACGCATGCGCGGCCGATTCTCTTGGGCGCAGCATCTGCAGACGGTTTTGCTCATGCTGCCGTATGGGCACAGCTTCTTCGAGCAGGTCTACTCGATCAACGACGACGGATCTCGCGCACGGCTGCATAAGTTGGCACCGCGACCACAGAAGACGATCTCGGACATTCTCGTCGCGCTCGATGGCGGGCTCGAGGCCATCGAGCAGTACGCACCTGCGAGTAACAAGCGGGTGGTGTACGGCCTCGGAAAGGTCAAGATCCCGGTCTCGCGTCTGGTCGCGTACGTCCGCGACCCCGAGCCGGGTGACTGGAAGGGCAGCTCGATTCTGCGGCCCGCCTACAAGCACTGGCTGCTCAAAGACGAGTACCTGCGGCTGCAGGCGGCGACTGCGCGTCGGAATGGCATGGGTGTGCCCGTCGGAACTGCAGCAAAGAACGACGAGACCGAGGTCAAGCACATGCAAGACCTCGCGTCGAGCTATCGGGGCGGCATGTCGTCCGGTGTCGGTTTGGCACCCGGCCAGACGCTCGAACTCAAGGGCGTCTCAGGCAATTTGCCTGATATGCAGGCCGCGATCAACTACCACGACAAGTCGATCGCACTGGCCGGCCTCGCCCACTTCCTCAATCTCGATCGCGGCGGTTCGTATGCGCTCGCATCGGTACTTGCCGACCCCTTCGCTCAATCCGTGCAGGCACTCGGCGAGTTCATTCGCGACATATCCAACGCGCACGTTGTCGAGGATCTGGTCGACATCAACTTCGGCCCGGATGAGCCCGCCCCGCGAATCGTCTTCGACGAGATCGGTTCTCGTCAGGACGCAACGGCCGCCGCCCTCGGGACGCTCGTGCAGAACGGGTTGCTGGAGCCCGACGACGAGCTCAAGATCGCACTCCGCCAGAAATTCGGACTCACCGCGCCGGACCCAGACAGCGCCGACGAAGCGCCTGACACCGAAGGAGCGGACCAGTGAGTCACGCCAACCGAAACAGGATGGGAGTTCCGATCAACGCCGCGAACGCGAAGCGCGATTGGTACCGCATTCAGAACAAGGCCGACGACGACGGGCCTGCCGAGATCTACATCTACGACGAGATCGGCGAATCGTTCTGGGGCGGCATCAGTGCCAACCAGTTCGCACGAGACCTGGCCGAGATCACCGCCGACGAGATCACCGTGCACATCAACTCTCCCGGCGGGTTTGCGTACGACGGCATCGCGATCTTGAACGCACTGCGCGGGCACAAGGCGAAGGTCACCACGATCGTCGACGGTCTCGCGGCCAGCGCTGCGTCGATGATCGCGATGGCGGGCGAAGTCGTGGTGATGAATCGCAACAGCCAGATGATGATTCACGACCCCAATGGTGTGTGCGTCGGCAACCCCAAGGACATGGCCGACTACGCCGCCTACCTGGACAAGATGGGCGAGAACATCGCCAGCATCTATGCCGAGCGCGCGGGTGGTGACAACGCCGAATGGCGCACCGCCATGCAGGCCGAAACCTGGTATTCCGCTGAGGAAGCCGTCGATGCAGGACTCGCCGATCGAGTCGAAGGCACCGATGCCGACGCCGAACAGGCGACCAACAAGTTCGACCTCACGATTTTCAACTACGCGGGACGCCGAGCAGCGCCGAACCCGGCCAATCTCACACCCCGCCCCAAGAATTCCTCTGCCACCGAGGCCGGGGACGCAGGAAAGGAGGGCACTGTGCCCACACTCAAGGAAGGCCTCGCTGAGCGCTTCGGATTCGACGTCGACGCCGACGACGAGACCGCACTGTCAGCCGTCGACGAGGCGCTCGCAGAGCAGACGTCCGAGACCGGCGGAGCCGCGGACGCCAACGGCGAACCGACGCCGTCGCAGGTCTCGAACTATGCCCGCAAGCACGGTCTGACGATCGTCGATCAGGCTCAGTACGACGAGGTCGTCGCCTCGGCATCGCAGGGTCGCGAGGCGCGTAATCAGCAGCTCCGCGATTCCGACGAAGCGCTCGTGACCAACGCGATCAAGGACGGCAAGTTCCCGCCCGCCCGACGCGAACACTGGCTCACAGCACTGGCCGCGGATCGGGACGGAATGACGCAGGTCATCAACGACCTGCCGAAGGGGCTGGTGCCGGTCGCCGAGATCGGCCACGGCCAGAACGAGTCGACCGATGTCGACGAGGTCACGAACATTCGCGAGAGCGATGCCTACAAGGGTCTGGAGGGCTTCTGATGCCGGGAATCACAGTCAAGTTCGAGAAGGGTCGGATCACTCACACGGCCGAGGCAGCCATAGTCGGCGGCCAGGTCGTGCATCCGGGCGTCGGCCCTCGAAGCGTTGTTCCGGCGACCGCAGACTCCGCCAAGGTGCTCGGCGTCGCATTGACGGACGCCGCGCCCAAGGTCGCACCAGCTCCCGGAATTCTCTACGTCGGAACGGATCAGGTCACTGTTGCGTCCGCACCCGCCGTCGTGCCGGTCAAGTCCGATGGATCCGCCGGCCCCGGCGATCTCGTCGTCGTGGGCGTCAACGCTGGCGTCAAGAAAGCAGCAGCGGGCTCTACTCTCGCTCAGACCCTCGGTCGCGTCATCGAGAAGAACACCGACGCGGACAACACGGTCCTCGTCCGATTGGGAGGCTGATTCATGGTTACCACAAAGTCGACCGTCTCGATCGACGACGGTCGAAACATCACTGTCGATCAGATCATGGGGCAGCCCAAGGCGATCCCGCAGCGCGTCATCGATCTGGTGCGCGACAACATCATCGGTGAGGCGATGTTCCGCAACGCCGGCAATCCCGGCAGCCTGCTCGTGCAGTTCGAGCGTTCGGTCCCGCTGTTCCTCGATGGAAACCCCGAGGCCGTCGCCGAGTTCGGCGAGATCCCGGTGTTCGACCTGGGCGAGGGGCTGCCCGAGGTCGCCCGTGGCGTGAAGACCGCTGCGGCCGTGCGAGTCTCGCGAGAAATGCGCGACTTCAATCAGATCGACAAGCTGCGTAAGCAGATCACCGGAACCGCGAACACGATCATCCAGGCGAACGACCTGGGGTTCCGGTCCGCTCTCGAGGCGGCGTCGGTGCCCGAGGTCGCGGCGACCGCCGAATGGGAGGACGCGACCAGCAAGATCCGTTCGGACATCAAGGAGGCCGCGAAACTCGTTGCGGGCGCGCTCCACAACGGCGACCCGACCAAGCCGAAGGGTTACCGTCCGGACACGCTGGTGCTCAACAGCGCTCTGCTGTACGACTTCATGGACAACGAGGAGTTCAACAAGATTTACGTCGGCAACGTCGCGGATCAGTCGATCACCTACACGGGCCTGCTCCCGAACAAGGTTCTCAATCTGAACGTCCTGCACTCCCCGCTGTGGCCGATCGACCGCGGACTCGTCTGCCAGCGCGGCATCACGGGCTTCTACGCCGACCCTCGCCCACTGGAGGGCACCGGGATGTACCCCGAGGGAGGCGGTCCGAACGGTGGTTCGACCGAGTCGTGGCGCTCGGACACCACGCAGATCCGCATGATCGGCGTGGACGAGCCCGAGTCTGCTTGCTGGATCTCCGGGATCGCGTGATGGGCGGCGCATACGTCATGGTGGCGTCCCTCTGGAGAGACCGCGCGGGAGTTCGCCATCGTAAGGGTGACCTCCTCGACCCGCCCGAGTCCGAGGTCGACCGTCTGATTCGCGCCGGCGCGATCAAGCTCGCGAGCGACGCGGCCGAGCAGGCAGTGGACGACGAAGCGGAGCGGCAGGCGGCTGAACAAGCCGCAGCAGCGAAGGCTGAAGCCGATCGCCAGGCTGCACTGCAGGCGCAGGGTAAAACCCCTGCGCCGCGGCCGAAAGCCGCAGCCACAGAGGTGGCGTGGGAGAAGTACGCAGCACTGCGTGGGGTCGCGACCGATGGTCTGAACAAGGACCAGCTCATCGCGGCCGTCGACAAGCTCGACGCGAAGTAGCGAAGGGGGTGCGACGTGGCCGAGTTCGCGACGCCGAATGACATCTCGAGCACCCTCACCGAGTCGGAGACGGTCGACGCCGCGGCCAAGATCGCCGCGGTCTCGCAGTGGATCACCGACAAGAAGCCGGATCTGGCCGAAGGTCACCCGCAAGCCAAGTACGTCGTGGTCGACGTCGTTCGCGCCGCGCTGGCGAACAAGAAATACGCCGGCCACACGCAGTACTCGCGGACGGTCGGCGGCGTGACCCGGTCGGGCACGCTCGTCGACCCGGGCGGCTCGATGGTCATCACCGATTTCCACAAGCAACTGCTGGGAATCTCGTTGGCGATCATGCCGCAGTATCACTTCGGGGACTGCTGATGGACGAGCTCGGCAATCAGACCGTCAAGGTCGTCGATCGAGTCCGCGGCAAGCGCGGCGTGATGACCGAGGTGGCCACAGCCGAATATCCCGGCTGCTCGGTCCAACCTGCAGCCTCGACTGAGGGTGTTCCGCTGGAACGATCCGAGCAGTGGATCCTGTACGCGCCGCCGGGCTTTCCCGAGTCGACCGAGAACGTTCTCGCTGTCGACGGCATCGGGGAGCGCCTGCACGTCGACGGCGATCTCCAGACCTGGTTCGACGAGGACGGCATCGCCGATCACGTCTGGGGAACACTCGTGGAGTGGAAAGGGGGAGCGGCCAATGGCTGACCCGAAGCCCGGCACCTTCCGCTACACCTCGCGCGACGAGAAGGCGGTCATGCGATCGAGAGCAGTGCGATCGGCAACGAGCAGGGGAGCGGACCGCGGCATCGCTGCATTCCGTTCCGCCGCTCGCGTACCGGGCGGGACCGGCCAACTCTCGGCCATGGTCCGCAAGGAACCGGCCGTCGGCCGCGACGGACGCCCGGGACACCGGATCGTCGCCTATTCGCCTGGCAACCTCTCGGCACTGTTCGGGACCAAGCGATCGAAGAAAGTCCGTGCGGTGGCTGCAGCGGTGCAGGCAATCAAGCGAGGGGGCCGCTGATGGTGGTGGAACTGGACGAGACGCTCTATCCGAACGTCGAAGACGTGCTCATGTCCTTCCTGTCCCCGCTCGCCGAGACCGACACCGAGCCGCCGACCGACGACGACGGAATCGGCATCCAGATCAATCGGGTTGGGGGCAGTGACGACGGCATCACTGACTACCCGCGCGTGAGCGTCATCTGCCACCACCCCGACCCGCGCGGCGCATCGAAACTGGCGCGCCGAGTGCAACAGCGATTGCAGAACATCGCAGGCAACGACATCGAAGTCGACGACGAACCGAAGCCGGTCTGCGTCGACTTCTGCCGGACGGACACTCCGCCCGAGTCCGAGCCGTACGAAAACCCCGACCAGCGGCGAGAGATTGCCTACTACGTCCTGGGATTGCAGCGACCTCGCTCGTAATCGATCACCCCTCTTCTGGCCCATTGCTGTTGCTGTGGGCCATTTTTCATGCCTTAAGGAGGCACCATGCCCAGCAGAGTCGGTCAACTCGAGGTCGCCCGTCACCAGCGCGAACTCATCATCAAGCCCAACGAAGCCCACGTGTTCGGAATGCCGATGACCGTCCCGGTGATCGAGCACATCACCGCAGGCGCACAGTCTGCACTCGCAGAGCTGCCCGAAGGCGCGTACGACTTCGGGTTGCTCAGCAAGGACGACGCCATCACGCTCTCTCGCGAGATGGAGAAGTCCGACATCAACGCGATCGGCTACTCCAACCCGGTCAAGTCCGACTTCACCTCGGACGTCTCGGGCATCAACTTCACCGGCCTGGAGACCAACCGCCACAACATCGAGAACAACCTCGGCGTCGATCTGTCGGCGATGCTGGCCGACGCGGTCACCGGTGAGGTCGCGTTCGACCAGCCGACCGTTGCGCAGATCCGCCAGCAGCGGTACCTGCTGATCTCGAAGGCGAACTCGGGCGTCGACACGATCTACTACGCCCGCCTGTTCCTCGCCGGTGAGGTCACCGAGATGGGCGAGCAGACCATCACCGACGGTGAGGGCTCGCTCACGTGGCCGACCGTCGTCAACGGCATGGTCGACACCGAGTACGGCGCATCCATCCGCCACTACTTCGGCGGCCCCGGCTGGGATCGCGTGCTCGAGGATGCCGGATTCACGAAAGCGCCAGTGACCCCTTGACGCCCCTGCTGCCGGGGATCGACCTGTTCCCCGGCAGCGACGTGTTCCCCGGCTGAGCGGCGGAGGGGACGCGGGGGCGATCTCGACCGCTCATCCATCAGGTTCACAGCGAGAAGGAAATGTCGATGCAGTTCACGAAGCGACTTTGGAAGAACAAGCCGGACAACACCACGTCGATCGACGCTGCGAACCTGAATCGCTTCGAGGACGCGCATGCCGCTGCGGCCGAGGAATTGGGGACCAAGGCGAACGCTCAGGCGGTGGCCGACGCGCTAGCGACGAAGCTGTCGGAAGCGGTTGCTGACACTCGTTATGCCCCCGTCGATGACGTGCCCGTGCTGTACCAGAACGAGATCCGCAGCATCGGTGACCTCGCCTACGTCTCCCACGTCACTCCGCAGCAATT
>NZ_NOYB01000021.1:0-504 GCF_002258235.1 Rhodococcus sp. 06-470-2
TCCTTCATCGGCTCCTGGTGCCAAGGCATCCACCGTACGCTCTTCATTACTTACAACAAAGATGCTCGCGTCCACTGTGCAATTCTCAAACAACACACACACCCTCACGTCAACGCCACCACCAGACAGCCACCCCCACAAGCGAACTCGCAGAAACAACCCGGTATGAACAACCGTGAAAGCCTGTATATGTCTTGCCTAGAAAGAAACATGCTCTCGCGTGTTCTCTCAGGACCCAACAGTGCATCGATATAGTCCCTGCCGGCGAAACATGGTTTCGCGTTCTGCAGGATCTCGTTGTCAGTGTTCCACCCGTGAGCTCCCGCCGTTCCACGTGTGGGAACGAAACGGGCTCTGCCAGACCATCATCCGAGCACCTGTGTGCTGGTACATGTTCTGGAGAATGCTCCTTAGAAAGGAGGTGATCCAGCCGCACCTTCCGGTACGGCTACCTTGTTACGACTTCGTCCCAATCGCCGATCCCACCTTCGACGGCTCCCTCCC
>NZ_NOYB01000035.1:0-41139 GCF_002258235.1 Rhodococcus sp. 06-470-2
CAACGACTTCACCGGCCGCGGCGAGAACAAGCGCGAGGAACTCGCCGCGTTCCTCGAAGACCTCGAGCGTCAGGCCACCAAGTTCGAGGAGATGCGCGACCGCTCCCTCGCCCGCGAACGCGCGAAGGCCGAAGCACGCGCGTCGTAAGCTCAGATCGGCTGGTGTGCCCGGTACCGACTTCGGTGCCGGGCACCACTGTTTTCGGGCCGTCGCTCTCGGCCCACCGCCGTCACCATGATCACGTTCCCTCCGTTCCAAAGGCTTCTCTCATGACACTGCAGATCGGCTCGCTGGAGTTGGCCAGCCCCGTCGTCCTCGCACCGATGGCCGGCGTCACCAATGTGGCGTTCCGCACGCTGTGCAGGGAGCAGGAGTTGCAGCGGGCGGGCAGTACCTCGGGTCTGTACGTGTGCGAGATGGTCACCGCACGCGCGCTCGTCGAACGCCAGCCGGCGACGATGCACATGACGACCTTCGGCCCCACCGAAACCCCGCGGTCGCTGCAGCTCTACACCGTCGATCCGGACACCACGTACGACGCGGCGAAGATGATCGTCGACGACGATCTGGCCGACCACATCGACATGAACTTCGGCTGCCCGGTTCCGAAGGTCACCCGAAAGGGCGGCGGTGCTGCGCTGCCCTACAAGCGGAACCTGTTCGGTCGTATCGTCGCCGCGGCCGTCAAGGCGACCGAGGGCACCGACATTCCCGTCACCGTCAAGTTCCGCGTCGGCATCGACGAGAACCACCACACTCATCTCGATGCAGGTCGAATCGCCGCAGGCGAGGGCGCGGCGGCAGTGGCACTGCACGCCAGAACCGCCTCTCAGCGTTACTCCGGCACTGCCGACTGGAACGAGATCGCGCGACTGAAGGAACACGTCTCCGGCATCCCGGTACTGGGCAACGGCGACATCTTCTCGGCGTCCGATGCGGTTCGCATGATGGCGGAGACCGGGTGCGACGGCGTCGTCGTCGGGCGTGGTTGCCTGGGTCGGCCCTGGCTGTTCGCAGAACTCAGCGCCCGCCTGAACGGCAGGCCCGAACCCACTCCACCGACCCTCGGCGAGGTGGCCACCATCATCGCCCGGCATGCCGAGCTGCTCGCTCAGCATCACGGTGAGAGCAAGGGTCTGCGCGAGCTGCGCAAGCATGTGTCCTGGTATCTCCGCGGGTTCCCGGCGGGGTCGGATCTTCGGGTCTCGATGGCGTTGGTGTCCACTCTCGGCGAACTGGACGACCTTCTGGCGCAACTCGATCCGACCGTTCCGTTTCCCAAGGACGCCGAAGGCCCCCGTGGTCGGCAGGGCTCGCCGGGCGCGGTTGCGTTGCCCGACGGTTGGCTCGACGACCCGGAGGACGTCTGCGTTCCCGCCGGTGCCGATCTGATGCATTCCGGCGGCTGATTCACGGCTGACCAGCAGCCCCCACCTCGCACGAGTGGACCATGCCGCTCGAGTCAGTACTATGGCTGGGATTGCCGAGTTGACGGCGCGTGCGTGTGATGGAAGGCCAGGTTCGAATTCGTGGGAGACGATCGAGAGTCGGGCCCGTCTGTGCCCGAGGGTCGCGCCCCATGGGAGCGCCCGCTGTCTTCAATCGGACGTTCCGGACAGCGCCCACCTCGCTCCGAACGTCCTGCAACACCGGACGCAGAGCAACCACCGCAGCCCGGAGACAGCGGCAGGCTCGGCAAACGATCACCGCGTAACGCCGACACCGTCTCGGTCGCCGAGTTGGTGGACAAGATGTCGCGCTCGGGATCGATGCGGCGGGTGCCTGACGAACGTCCCGAAGTCGAAGAGCCGACCGAGGTCATCGCCCCCATCACCGATTCCACTCCCTCGCCTGCCCGGGCAGTGCCGCCGACTCCGCCGCCGCATGCCGCACCGGAACCGGTGGGCGCGCCCGCAGCGGATCGACCGACTCTGACGCGGTTGGCGATGAGTCGGGTACGTCGCCGCCGTCGGGTACGGATGATCGGCCGGAGCCTGGTCTCCCTCGTCGCGATCCTGGCGGTGGCCTTGACCGGAGTGGTGTGGGGATACCTACGCAACACCGATCAAGGATTTCTCCAGGTCGCCGCTCTCGATCCCGATTCGACCGACGTCGTCGACGCCGCAGGCCAGTACGGTGACGAGACGTACCTGATCGTGGGCACCGACACCCGCGCCGGGGCCAGCGGCGAGGTGGGAGCCGGAACCGTCGCCGACGCCGAGGGATCGCGCTCGGACACCGTCATGTTGGTCAACATCCCTGCCGACCGCAGTCGCGTCGTCGCGGTGTCCTTCCCCCGCGACCTCGACGTGACGCGGCCGGAGTGCGAGCAGTTCGACAACATCACCAATACCTACACCGGGGAGATGTTCCCCGAGGCCTACGGCGACAAGCTCAACGCCACCTACGCCCTCGGCGGCCCGAAGTGTCTGGTCAAGACCATCCAGAAGATCTCGGGCCTACGCATCGGACACTTCGTCGGGATGGACTTCGCCGGGTTCGAGTCCATGGTCGACGAGGTCGGCGGCGTCGAGGTCTGCACCGCGCAACCCCTGTTCGACTACGAACTCGGAAATGTCCTTCCCAACGTCGGAACACAACGTATCGACGGCCGCACCGCGCTGAACTACGTTCGGGCCCGCAACGTCGAGTCCGAGGGCAACGGCGACTACGGCCGCATCAAGCGACAGCAGCGTTTCCTGTCGTCGCTGCTGCGGTCCGCGCTCTCGAACAACGTGCTGCTCGATCCCGGCAAGCTCAACGGGTTCGTCAACGCGTTCACCTCGGACACGTTCGTGGAGAACGTCAAGACTCAGGACCTGGTGACACTGGGACGCTCGCTGCAGAACGTGGACGCCGGCGCGGTCACCTTCCTGACCATCCCCACCACCGGCACCAACGACTACGGCAACGAGATCCCGAACGACGACGCGATCGGTGCGATCTTCCAGGCCATCATCGACGACGCTCCGTTGCCCGGCGAGGAACGAGCGGAGCCGGTGACACCCGAATCACCCGCACCTGCCGCCGTACCCGACGCGCCACTGTTGGCCGTGGACCCGTCGACCGTGTCGATTCAGGTGTCCAACGCATCCGACATCGCCGGGATGGCGCAGACAGCGTCCGACGAACTCGCGGTCTACGGATTCCAGATCCTGACGGTCGGCAACTTCTCGGGCACCGCAGCGCAGACCGTGGTGCGCTACTCCCAGGATCAGGAAGCTGCCGCTGCGACGGTCGCGTCGGCGATTCCCGGCGCTGCCATCGAGTTGGCACCGAGCCTGAACAATGTCGTCGAGGTCGTGCTCGGCTCGAACTATCCCGGATACACCCAGTACCCGACGGCGTTCGGTACCGAAATCGATCCCACTCAGGTGGAAGGAACCACCCAGAGTGCGCCCCTTCCGGAGGATCTCTCGTACACCAACGCAGCCGACGACACGTGCGCCTGACTTCATTCATGCTCCGTTAACCCTCGGGACAGGGAACTGGTCGGTGTGAGCTACTAAACTTCGCTCATGCGCGTCGCCTACAACGAACAGATGAACGAGCTTGCCGATCTCCTCGGAGAGATGGCGAGCCTGGCTGGTGCGGCCATGGAAAAGGCCACTCAGTCCCTCCTTCAAGCAGACCTGGTGCTCGCCGAGCAGGTCATTTCCGAACACGACAGGATCACCGAACTCAGCGCGGTGTGCGAGGAGAAGGCCTTCACCCTTCTCGCCCTGCAGGCTCCGGTCGCAGGCGATCTCCGTTCGGTGGTGGCCGGCATTCAGATCGTTGCCGACATCGACCGTATGGGCGCGCTCGCACTGCACGTTGCCAAGATCACCCGCCGCAGGCACCCGAACCACGCCCTCCCCGAGGTCGTCAACGGGTACTTCGCCGAGATGGGTCGCCTCGCCGTCCAGATCGGCGCGTCGGCTCGTGAGGTCCTCGAGACCCGCGATCCCGAGCGCGCTGCCAAGCTGCAGGAGGAGGACGAGGCGATGGACGATCTGCACCGTCACCTCTTCACGGTGTTGATGGACCGCGAGTGGAGCCACGGGGTCGCTGCTGCGGTGGACGTGACCCTGCTCGGCCGCTTCTACGAGCGGTTCGCCGACCACGCCGTCGAGGTCGGCCGTCGAGTGATCTTCCTGGTGACGGGTGAGCTGCCCATCGACCTGAGCCACAACAACATCCCCACCTCGTAGGCCTGCCCTCGTCGAGAACCGAGTAGTGCTGCGCTGCAACGCTACTCGGTTCTCGCATCGGGACAACGAGCGCAGATGTCGAAGAAGCCCCCGCCGAGCCTGTGCTCAGCGGGGGCTTCTTCGTTCGTGTGTGGTTATCCGAAGCGGCCGGAGATGTAGTCCTCGGTGGCCTTCTGCGTCGGGTTGGAGAAGATCTTCTCGGTGTCGTCGATCTCGATGAGCTTGCCGGGCTTGCCGGTCGCCTCGAGGTTGAAGAAGCCGGTCTGGTCGCTCACACGGGCGGCCTGCTGCATGTTGTGCGTGACGATCACGATCGTGAAGTCCTGCTTGAGTTCCTGGATCAGGTCCTCGATGGCGAGGGTGGAGATGGGGTCAAGAGCCGAGCACGGCTCGTCCATCAGCAGGACGTCGGGAGAGACGGCGATCGCGCGAGCGATGCACAGACGCTGCTGCTGACCGCCGGAGAGGCCGCCACCGGGCTTGTCGAGGCGATCCTTGACCTCGTTCCAGAGGTTCGCTCCCTTGAGCGAGCGCTCGGCGATCTCGTCGAGTTCCTTCTTGCCGCGGCCGCCCTGCAACTTCAGGCCCGCAACGACGTTGTCCCGGATCGACATCGTCGGGAACGGGTTGGGGCGCTGGAAGACCATGCCGATGGTGCGACGCACACCCACGGGGTCGACGCCGCTGCCGTAGATGTCCTCGCCGTCGAGCAGCACCGAACCCTCGACGCGCGCACCCGGGGTGACTTCGTGCATACGGTTCAGCGAACGCAGGACGGTCGACTTACCGCAGCCCGACGGCCCGATGAACGCGGTGACGCTGCGCGGCGGTACGGCCAGAGTGACGTCGGAGACGGCGTGGAACTTGCCGTAGTAGATGTTGACGTCCTTGAGATCGAGACGCTTTGCCATGTTCTTCGTTCCTTAGAGTTCGCTGGAGTCGGGTGGGTCAGAAGTTCTTGGGCGAGAAGAACTTCGAGACCAACTTCGCGCCGATGTTGAGTATTGCGACGATCAGGATCAGCGTCAGGGCTGCTCCCCACATGCGCTCAGCGGTGAGCACGCCGGTTCCTGCTTTCTGCAGGTCGACCATCATGAGCGGCAGAGACGTCTGCGGCCCGGAGAAGATGTTGAAGTTGATGGCGGTGGCCGATCCCACCAGGATCAGCACCGGTGCCGTCTCGCCCATCACGCGGGCCAGGGCGAGCATGATGCCGGTGACGATGCCGGACAGGGCCGTGGGAATGACGATCTTGGCGATGGTCTTCCACTTCGGGACGCCAAGGGCGTAGGACGCCTCGCGCAGGTCCTGCGGGACGATGCGCAGCATTTCCTCGGCCGAGCGCACGATCACGGGGATCATCAGGAGCACAAGGGCGAATGCGACGGCGACACCGGAGCGCTGGAATCCGAAGGTGGCGATCCACAGTGCGTAGATGAACAGGGCCGCGACGATCGACGGAACACCGGTCAGAATGTCGACCATGAAGGTCGTCACTCGAGCCAGTCGTGTACCGGCCCCGTACTCGACGAGGTAGATGGCGACGAAGATGCCGATCGGGATGGAGATGATGGCGCAGAACAGTCCTTGCAGGAGTGTTCCGACGATGGCGTGGTAAGCGCCGCCGCCTGCGATGAACTGGGTGACGCCGGCCTGCGAGTTCTGCCACCAGGTGGGCGAGACCACGGCGGACAGACCGCGTGAGATCACCGTGTAGAGCACCCAGATGAGCGGTACGAGTGCGACGAGAACCGAGAGGCTGACGAGGATCGTCGCCGTGAGGTTGGACGCTTTACGCCGTGCGCTGACGCCCTGGAACGTCGGTTCCTTGACGGGCTTGTCCATGGTTGCGGTCACGGGTCAGTCCTTCTTTCCGGCGATGGCGGCGCGGGCACCGGCGTTGACGACGAAGGTGAGGATGAAGAGCACCAGACCCGCGGCGATGTAGGCACCGGCTTGGAGCGGGTTGTTGAACTCGCCCGCGGCCAGCGCGATCTTCGTGGCAAACGTGGAACCGCCGTCGAACAATGTTCCGCCGAACGTTGCCTGAGTGCTGCGGATGATGATGTAGAGCGCGATGGTCTCACCGAGTGCACGACCGAGACCGAGCATGGAGCCGCTGACGTAGCCGGACTTTCCGAACGGAATGACCGTGGTGCGCACGACCTCCCAGCGGGTGGCTCCGAGGGCGAGAGCTGCTTCGATCTGCCCCTTCGGCGTCTGCATGAAGACCTCGCGAGTCACCGCTGCGATGATCGGCAGGATCATGACCGCGAGCACGATGCCACCGGTGAAGATGGTGCCACCGCCTGCGATGGAGACCGAGCCGGTGCCGAAGAGCGGGAACCAACCCAGGTTGGCGTTCAGCCACTCTGCGAACGGGCTGATGGCGGGCGCGAGGACGTACAGGCCCCAGAGGCCGAAGACGATCGACGGAACTGCGGCCAGGAGATCGATGACGTAACCGAGCGGTCCCGCGACTCGCTTGGGTGCGTAGTTCGTCAGGTAGATGGCGATGCCGAGTGCGACAGGCATCGCGAGGATCAGCGCGAAGAGAGACACCGTGACGGTGACCAGGAAGAGATCGAGAACGCCGAACACCATGGCCGAGGTGTTGGAGGTGTCCCACGCGCCGTTGTAGGTCAGGAAGTTGACCGTGTTGTTCGACAGTGAAGGGATGGCACGCCAGAGCAAGAAGATGCCCACGGCGGCGATCAGGGCGATGATGAAGATGCCCGAGCCCGTGGCGAGGCCGGAGAAGATCCTGTCACCGGGACGTGTGACGGTCCCCGTCTTGTTCTTGTCTGACAATTGTGGTTCTTCCGGTTTGTGCGCGGCACCCGCGGTGGGCACGGTAGCCGCAGAGGGGACGCCGGTCATCGAGTGGGTGTCGCTCATACCGCTCACTGTCTCGTGTGGAGGTCGAGGACGGTCCTGCTTCGGCTCGCGTTGCCACGAGCCGAAGCAGGGTTACGTCTCATTGAATCAGGCGATTGCTTCGATAGCGGTGGTCAGACGCTCCTTGAAGGACTCGGGGAGCGGCACGTAGCCGGCTTCCTCGAGGCCCTGCTGACCCTCGTTGGCTGCGCTGAGCAGGAACGACTTGACTGCTGCCGAGGTCTCGGGGTCGTAGCCCGCCGAGCAGACGATCTCGTAGGTTGCGAGAACCAGCGGGTAGGTCTCGGCCTCGTTGCTGGCGTACAGCGCGTCGATGTCGATGACGAGGTCGTTGCCCTCGCCGGAGAACGTTGCCGCGTCGATGGCTGCGGCAGCCGACTCGGTGGTGAGCTCGACCGGTCCGTTGCCGAAGTCGACGGCAGCCGTGCCGAGGCTCTCCTGGTCGGCGAAGCCCTTCTCGACGTAGGTGACCGAGCCGGGGGTGGCCGCGACTGCCTGGGCCACGCCCGAGGATCCGTTGGCACCTTCGCCGACGCCGCCGGCCCAGTCGGAGCTGTGGTTCAGGGTCCACGCCTCGGGAGCCGAAGCGGCGAGGAAGCGCTGGAAGTTGTCGCTGGTGCCCGAGGAATCGGAGCGGTAGACGGGGGTGACCGCGGTGGCCGGCAGGTCGACGCCCTCGTTGAGTGCGGCGATGGCGGGATCGTTCCAGGTGGTGATCTGGCCGGTGAACATGCGCGCGATGACGTCCGGGTTCAGCGCGATGTTGTCGACGCCGTCGAGGTTGTAGGCCACGGCGACCGGTCCGAAGACCAGCGGAAGGTTCCACGCCGGGTTGCTGTCGCAGCGGGTGGCCGCCTCGACTGCCTGCTCGTCCTTGATCGCGGAGTCGGAGCCGGCGAAGTCGACCAGTCCGGCGACGAACTGTGTGCGGCCGTTACCCGAGCCGCTGGTGGTGTACTCGACTGCCTTGCCGGCACACACGCCGGAGTAGATCGAGGTGAAGTTGGACATGGCGTTCTGCTGCGCGGACGAGCCTTCGCCGGTCAGCGGGGATTTGCCCTCGCAGGTAGCCGAGGAGTCGGATGCGCCGTCCGTGGTGGCGACGTTGGCGTCGCTACCGCATGCGGTCAGCAACATGGCACTGATGGCCACTGCACTCATGAGAGCACCGTTGCGCTTGAGGTTCACCTGTTTCCTCCGGGGAATCTGTAGGCCGTGTCCACGGCTCGGACCTGAGCGGCCGCGCTGTGACTGTGTGGGTGCCGGCTCCGAAAGAAACCTCGCACCAGGCGACGTAGGTTGTCGCCCATCGAGAAAGGTAAGGGCAGGTGGTAGACGTTTACCCCCGCATAGGTGAACGGGAGATGAACACCGCAGTCGGTGTGTCCGTTCACGCACTGCGCGCGTAAGCGGCATCCACGTGGTAGTTCTCGAAGCCCAGCTTGGTGTACGTGTGCACGGCAGCGGTGTTGTCGGCCTCGACGTAGAGCATGATCTGGCCCAGTTCTCTGCTGCGTAGATAGTGCAGGCCGGCCAGCGTCAGCACCCGCCCCAGACCACGACCCTGCGACTGCGGGTCGATTCCGACCACGTACACCTCGCCGATGGCCGGTTCCACACCCTCGGCCCGGTGGACCTTCGTCCAGTGGAAACCGAGGAGGCGGTCACTGCCCTCCTCGAACGCCAGGAACAGGCCCGCCGGATCGAACCACGATTCTTCTCGTCGTGCGTCGATGTCACGATCGGTCCAGCCACCCTGTTCGGGATGCCACGAGAAGGCCGCATTGTTCACGCGCAGCAGCTCGGCGTCGTCCTGATGCCCCCGGTAGGTTCGGAGCGAAATACCCTCTGGCACAACAACATCCGGAAGATCGGGATGCCCGGACGAGCGACGCATCTGGAGCAACTCGCGAACGACCTGCAGCCCGAGCGCCGCAGCGACGGACCGTGCGGCGGGCAGATTGCCGTGCGCCCAGATACGGGTATCGGAGCCGACATCGAGTGCCTGAGAAACCAATTCGCGCCCGACACCGTGACCGCGGAAGGAAGGGTCGACGACGGCCTCGGCCATCCCGTCGGCGATTCCGACGTAGCCCACCACACGATCGCCCTCGGTCGCGACGAACCGAACGACCTCGTCACCGTCGTCGATGGCCTTCACGGCCTGCTCCGACAACGGCGCAGTGCCGTCGGCTTCCGTTGCGCGCGAAAGGATTCGATGAATCTCGTAGGAAACTCGGGAAGACGGTGCTCCGCCGTCGATCGAATGGACGTCGAAGGCAGGATCCGAACTCATCTACGAGAGAGTACTCTCTTGCTCGAACTCGAAATCCGCATCGTCGGAATCCCCGCCGGCAGCATCCGATGCCACTGGTCCACCCTTGGCATTGCGCGCCGGACGAACAGCCTTGTATCCCACGTTCCGCACGGTTCCGATGAGCGACTCGTACTCGGTACCGAGCTTGGCGCGGAGGCGTCGAACATGGACGTCGACGGTGCGTGTACCACCGAAGAAGTCGTAGCCCCACACTTCCTGCAGGAGCTGGGCGCGAGTGAAGACCCGACCCGCATGCTGAGCCAGATACTTCAGCAGCTCGAATTCCTTGTAGGTCAGATCGAGCGGACGGCCTCGTAGACGCGCGGTGTACGTGCCTTCGTCGATGACCAGTTCGCCGAGCGTGATCTTGCCCGAGGTCTCCGGGCTGGCAACTCCCCCGCTACGGCCGACCAGCAACCGCAGCCGAGCGTCGAGCTCCGCGGGGCCGGTGCCGGGGAGCAGGATGTCGTCGAGGCCCCAGTCGGAGTTCACCGCGACGAGTCCGCCCTCGGTGAGAACTGCCACGACGGGGATGGCCGATCCGGTACTCCCCAGCAGGCGACACAGACCACGAGCAGCAGCGAGATCGGTGCGCGCGTCGACCAATGCGATATCTGCCGAACCGGCTTCGAGAAGCGAGGACACCTCGGTGGGCACCGGGCGTACGTGATGCGCCAGGAGAGCGAGGGACGGCAGAACGCCCTCCGGATGGGGATCGGAGGTCAGTAGTAGGAGCTCCACTGCGTCTCCATTCTTACTGCTGGCCGGTCCAGCCCAGGCTGGATTGGAGTGATCGTCAAGGACACAGACTAGCTTGTCCGTACAACCGGCCGAAGAGGGCAGTACGCGATCCGTCGGTCACAATGGACCCGTGCGCACACTTCTCATCGGACTCGCCAGCCTGCTGGCCCTCGCGCTCGTGGTCGATTTCGGCGCAGCGGCCTACTCGGAGTACCGGGTCTCCCGCGCGATCCGAGCGGGCGGTGAGCTCACCTCGGACCCTCAGGTGATCGTGCACGGATTCCCGTTCCTCACCCAGGCGGCGGACGGCCGCTATCAGAACATCGAGATCCGAGCGCAGGACGTGCCGACCGACTACGTCGGCTCGACGACGATCGAGGCCAATCTCCGCGGCGTGCACATCGCGCTGTCCGACCTGATCGACAACAACGTTCGAGCGATCCCGGTGGACGAGCTCGACGGCCGCGTCCGTATCGAGGCGACGGACCTCGGCCGGTTCCTCGGCATCGTCGACCTGCAGGTTTCCGCCCCGCCGGCCGACAAGTCGGACGGTACCGGCGGTTCCGGTGGGTCGGGCAAGACCACGACCGGTGGCGTCGTGCTGACCGGAACGGTTCCGGTCGGCCCCCTCGAGACGACGGTGAGCGTCAAGGCCGATCTGTTGCTCGAAGGTGACAGCGTCGCCATCGTGGCGTCGGACTTCTATTTCGGCCCGGAGGGTCAGGCAGATTTCTCGATCCCCGATTTCGCCGAGCCCACGGTGCTGGGACTGTTCACCAAGACCATCGAGCGTCAGAGCCTGCCCTTCGGGCTCCTCCCGACCGACGTCTACGCGGAGGGCTCGCAGATCGTCATCGAAGGGTCGGGCGAGAACGTGACCATCGACCTCAACGAGATCGAGAAGCCGTGACAGGGATCACAGTTCTGGTCGTCGTGGCGATACTGGCCGTCGCCACCGGATTATTTCTCCGCAGCCGATCGGGTGCAGTGCGGGCAGTGCGTACCACCGAATCCGAGACCGACGCTCTGTACCCACTTATGCTCGACGCGGGTGCCGCGACCGACTCCGCGACGGTGCTGCACTTCTCGGCGGACTGGTGCGGGCCGTGCGCAGCTGTGCGACGCGTCGTCGGGCAGGTGTTGGAAGGGCGAAACGACGCCCGGGAACTCGAACTCGACATCGACGCCCATCCGATCCTCGCCCGCGAGCTGGGCGTGCTGTCACTGCCCACGACGTTCGTCCTCGACAGCGCATTGCAACGGCGCTCCAGAATCGCGGGGGTGCCGTCCGCTGCGGCGCTACGGTCCGCGCTCGACGACCTTTGACCGGCCCTCCCGAGACCGACGGTAGGACCCGACGCTGGTAACGGGTAGGATGCTCTTCGTGTTCTCCCGCCGCGAGCTGATGCTCACCAGTCGACGCACAGTTGATCTGTGCCGACTGGGCGGTTGTTGCTGTCGCTGCTGCTGATTTCCTTCTGCCGCCACGCCCATGCGTGATGTCCGGCCCGATGATCGAAATCCACGTCCGAGCACTGCCCATGCGGCGTGCCCCGGCCTCGCACAGGAGTACATCTCGATGTCGACACCCGACACCAGAACCACCACCGACACCACCGTCGACCAGGTCGATGTTCGCGGACCGCGCTTCGCCGCATGGATCACCACCGCCGTCCTGGTCCTCGTTCTCGTCCTCACCACGTTCTCGGTCCCCGCGGCGGCGATCCTGCTCGGGCTACAGGCGATCGTGTTCGGAATCGGAGCCGTCCGCGGACCCAAGCACAGTCCGTACGGCACGATCTACGCGACATTCGTCGCACCGAGGCTGTCCCCCACCAGCGAACGCGAGCCGGTGGCACCGTTGAAGTTCGCCCAACTGGTGGGCTTCGTGTTCGCCGCCGTCGGAGTTCTCGGCTTCGCGCTCGGCGCTCCCGTCGTCGGCACCGTGGCCACGGGCTTCGCGTTGTTCGCGGCCTTCCTCAACGCCGCATTTGCGGTATGCCTCGGCTGCATGATCTACCCCCTCGCTGCGCGACTGCGCACCACCTCGCGCACCACTGCTTGACCTACACCGATCCATAGAGAAACACCGAAAGGAACACCATGGCTCGCTCCGACGTCCTGGTCTCTGCCGACTGGGCCGAGCAGAACCTGAACGCACCGAAGACCGTCTTCGTCGAGGTCGACGAAGACGCAAGCGCCTACGACGGCGGACACATCGAAGGTGCGGTCAAGCTCGACTGGCGCAAGGACCTGCAGGACCCGGTTCGCCGCGACTTCCTGAACCAGGAACAGTTCTCGGACCTGCTGTCGGCCAAGGGCATCAGCAACGACGACACCGTCGTCCTGTACGGCGGAAACAACAACTGGTTCGCGGCCTACGCCTACTGGTACTTCAAGCTGTACGGCCACAAGGACGTCAAGCTCATCGACGGTGGCCGCAAGAAGTGGGAGCTCGACGGCCGCGCGCTGTCCAAGGACGTCGTCAGCCGTGAGACCACGCAGTACCGGGCCGAGGCACCCGACCTGTCGATCCGCGCGTTCCGCGACGAGGTCATCGACGCCATCGGCAACAAGAACCTGATCGACGTGCGTTCGCCCGACGAGTTCTCGGGCAAGATCCTCGCCCCGGCTCACCTTCCGCAGGAACAGGCGCAGCAGCGTGGCCACGTGCCGTCCGCGATCAACATCCCGTGGAGCACGACCGCCAACGAGGACGGCACGTTCAAGTCCGACGAAGCGCTCGAGGAGCTGTACAAGACCAAGGGCTACGACGACAGCAAGGCCACCATCGCCTACTGCCGCATCGGCGAGCGTTCGAGCCACACCTGGTTCGTCCTCAAGGAGCTTCTGGGCAAGGAAGACGTCAAGAACTACGACGGCAGCTGGGTCGAATACGGCTCTCTCGTCGGAGCACCCATCGAGCTGGAGGTTCGCTGATATGTGTGGAGCACCCGTGCAAGGCCAGACCATCCCCGCAGGCGTCGACGTCGAGAAGGAGACGGTCATCACCGGCCGCGTCCTCGCAGGCGACGGTGAGCCCGTAGCCGGCGCATTCGTGCGTCTGCTCGACGGCAGCGGCGAATTCACCGCAGAGGTCGTCGCGTCGGGCACCGGAGACTTCCGGTTCTTCGCCGCCCCCGGACAGTGGACGCTGCGTGCACTGTCGGCATCGGGCAACGGCGACACCGTCATCGCTCCCGACGGCGCAGGCGTGCACTCGGCGAACGTCACCGTCGGAGTCTGATTCCGCCCGTTCGTATCTCACGAGAAAACCCCCGCACCTGCTCGCAGGTGCGGGGGTTTTTCGCTCTTCCGGAGGCCTCTAGTTGGGAACGGGTGCCGGGGCCGCCGGATCGGGAACCGTCGAGTACTGCGGCGGGAACATCCCTTCCGGTACCGGAATTCCCTGGGACTCGAGGAACGCGCCGAGGTCGCTGATCTGGGTGACCGTCCCCGGCTCCGGCAGCAATCGAGGTTCGGCCGGGGCCTCGGCGGGCGGGTCCTGCGGTGCGGCGGCGTCGGGAGCAGGTGCTTGTTTCTTCTCGCGCTCCGTGCGGGCGAGGTCCGTCACCCACGCGACGATCTTCTCGCTCTCCCACTCGTAACCGTCGTTGGGGTCGTTGTACCAGTACGACAGGTGCTGCAGGAATCCGAGCAGCAGGTACGGCCCGAGTACGACGTCGGCGATACCCTTGTTGTTCTCGACCATTCCTTCGCCCTCGGCGCTCAGCTTGGCCTCGACGGTGTCCGCACCCGGCCCGAGTGCCCAGTTGAGGTCGGCGAGCAGCTGGTCGGGGGACAGAGCCGCCACCGCCTTGGCGTCGTCGACCTGATACTGCTGGTCGGACACCTTCACCAGGACCTGTAGCAGCGTTTCGTCCGATTCGAGCCACGACTTGTTCGTCGCGATGTCGACGATCGCACGAGTGGCGATCGTGGCCACCGTCCGGGCGAAATCGGCCACCGTCTGAACGGGGTTGAGCAGGGTGAAGCGCATCTGGCCCAGAACCCCCAGGGCCAGCTGCAGCAGTTCGATCTTGTCGGGCGCATCGCACGAGAGATCCCAAGGTCGGCACGACCAGGTGACCTTGTCGGTCAACGTTCCGTAGTCCCGTGGCGACTGGTCCATGAATCCACCGAGCGACTCGCCGGGCTCGTCGTCGAAATTCGGCACCCCGGCCGGCCGGTACGGCGATCCGACCATCATCACTCCGGCGATGTCGTCGGCGGTGACCAGCGCGTCGGGATTGCGGTGGCCGATCTCGACGGCCATCCGGTCGAGTATCTCGCCGCCGACGCTGTACCCGACCAGAACGAACTTCGTCCTGTCACCGCACTTGGTCTTGTACTCGTCCATCAGACGATTCGTCGACGCGATGCCTTCGGCGATGGTGTTCTGATAGGTCGAAACGTCGTCGAGCACACCGACGCCGTACGTCGATGCGTAGGGAACGTACAGCCAGCCGACCGTGCCTGGGCTGCCTGCATTGACCTCACCGGTGGGAACCGTGACGTTGCCGACCCAGTTCGACGCCACGGTCGACGATTCCTCGTTCAGAGGATTGCGCCCCGAATCCGAGTCGGTGGCACCGGACACGGCGAGCATCAACACATCCGGGCAGTCCTGCGCGTAATTGTTGGGGTCGATGTTCGGGCCCTGCGACGACCCGAAGTCGGACGAGCCGGCATCCGCCGATCCCGAATCCGGGGCGGCGAGCGCGGCTGCCGGTGCGGCAAGAGCCAACGCCAGTGCACACACCGCGGATTTGAACGACACGGATCCGAACGACGATGTCCGTTTACGACGCAGCATTGTTACGGAGACCTCCCCAGCCTTCGACAGAACACAGTGAAAAACGTCGAGCCCTCGCCCTCGAGCACCCGACGCCCCCCGAAGAAGGTACCTGCTCGCCGGGCTTTCTCCATCAATACGAGTGATCCAGCGCACTGACGGCCCCGAAGTTGGGTAGATGTCACCAAGGACACAGCCCGGATTCGGGCCGCTGTTCTCGACGACGATCGCAGCGGGTTAAACTCGCTCTCGTGGTCATCTTCTTCGAGGTATTGCTGGCGCTTGCGGCAGTAGCCATCATCGCGTTCTCGCTGTATGTCGTCTACCGACTGGTCAACGACGAATCGTGACAGAACCGGTTGCGGGTCGACCCGGCAGTGCTGACGAGGGGCTCGATACCCCCATCACCAGTGGCGACGAAGCAATAGCGGCTGCCGAGCAGAAGTTCGCCGACGCGTCGACGCGGAACGTTCCGGTCCTGCCGGACATCCCGCATCCCGACGACACGGCCAACCTCCGCCTCGGCCCCGATCTGCACCCGTCGATGCTCGCTCTGTTGCCGCTCGTCGGCGTGTGGCGCGGTGAAGGCGAAGGCCACGACCCCGAGTCCGGTACCGACTACCCCTTCGGTCAGCAGATCGTCGTCACCCACGACGGCGGTAGCTACCTGAGCTGGGAATCACGTTCGTGGCGACTCGATTCCGACGGTAACTTCGCACACCCCGATCTCCGCGAAACCGGGTTCTGGCGCATGAGCGGTGGCAACGGGCTCAAGGGTTCCGAGGACGAAGAGGTCGTCGAGCTGTTGCTGACACACAGCACCGGCGTCGTCGAACTGTATTACGGCCATGCACTCACCAAGTCGTCCTGGGAACTGGCCACCGATGTCGTCATCCGTAGCACATCGGGTGCGTTGGTCGGCGGGGCCAAGCGGCTCTACGGCATTGTCGAAGGCGGGGATCTCGCGTACGTCGAAGAACGAGTCGTCGCCGACGGCCCATTGGCACCGCGGTTGTCCGCGCGCCTGACTCGTTACATCGGCTGACTCTTCAGCACTACCCACTGCACGCGAACGGCCCCCGAGCCATACCTGATGTCAGGTCCCGACCGGACAGGTCGGGGGCTCGGGGGCCGGGTAGCTGTCTGGGATTCGCTTGCCGCTCGCGCGGTCTTCGCAGTGAATCCGTCAGCGATTGCGGCTAGCTGACAGCCACCTCACGCGTCCTAGAGTTCATCAACTTCAGACCACCTCCTCTCTCGTGTACTTCACAACGTACGCCCGAGTTTCCGAGTCGGCAAAGAGTTTTTTCGCACTGTCCGAGCCGAGGTCGATCACCTGGTCGGCGTCGGTGCGCTCCGGCAGTTGATGGGTGACGACCACCACTGTTCGGTCGGCTCCGAACAATCCTCCGTCCGTGGTGAGCAGCTGGCGCAGTATCGATTCGCCGGAGATTCGGTCCAGGTGCTCGGTCGGTTCGTCGAGCAGCACGATCGGTGCCGTGCTGAGCACGGCTCGCGCGAGCAGCAGTCTGCGGCGCTCTCCCCCGGAGACGGCCTGTGCGCCGCCCACCAGGGTGGTGTGGACTCCGAGAGGCAGAGCGTCGAGCCATGGACCGAGGCCGACTTTCTGCAGTGCCCTTATTGCTTCCTGTTCGTCCACATCGCCGCGCACCACTCGCAGGTTCTCCAGAATCGAGGTGTCGAACAGGTGCGCGTCCTCGGCGAACAGCGCTGCCTCCGAACCGCATTCCTCGGCGAACTCCCGCAGCATCGTGCTCTTGCCCGATCCGCTGGGTCCGATCAGTGCGCTTCGCGCAGTGGTGCGGTCAAGTGCCTCCGAGGGCACATGACCACGCCACTGCGGCGGAGCCGCATCGAGCATGGCCAGGATTCGAGTTGCCGCGATTCGTCCACGCATCAGGGCGATTGCCGCTCCGGGCAGTGCCGCCGTCGCTTCGAAGGCGGCCAGCGGAACCAGCACGACGATGGCCAGGGCCATCGGTGTCATGCCACCTGCGGTGCCTCCGGTCGGTCCGTACAGCCCGATGCCGACGAGCAAGGACCCGATCACCGATGCACCGATCGACAGCGGACCGGCGGCATCGGCCAGCGCCGACGGTCGTGCCGCCCGGTCGCGTGCGAGAACCGAGTCCTGAGCTGCCCCATTGGCTTCGGTGAGCGTCGCGTCGAGTCGTCCGGCGACCCGCAGCTCTGCGGCGTGGTCGAGTGCCCGAACGGCCGTCTCGGTGAACCGCGCGTCGGCGTCGGCTCCGGCCTCTTCGGCGACCCGTGCCGACCGCGCCGCCAGGATCGGTGCGCCCACCCCCGCGATCAGCAAGGACACCGCCAGGATCGACGCGGCGGCAGGCGCGATAGCGGCGACCAGTCCTACGGCTGCGAGCATCATCACGACGCTGACGCAGATGGGAACGATCGCGCGTACGACGACGTCGCCGAGCACGTCGACGTCCGCCCCGGTGCGAGCCAGGACGTCACCGCGCCGCAGAGTGAGCGCGCCCTGCCCGTTCGCCAGTCGTTCGTAGATCCTCGTGCGCGCTGCCGTCGTACCGCGCAGGGCCGCGTCGTGTGTGGTCAATCGTTCGAGATAGCGAAACACCCCGCGGGAGATGCCCAATGCACGAACGGCCACCACTGCGACGGTCAGATCCAGCACCGGAGGCATCTGCCACGCTCGGGTGATCAACCATGCCGACAGTGCGGCGAGAGCCAGTGCGCTGCCGAGAGTTGCCACGCCTGCGGCCACGGCCAGTGCCACCCGCCGTGGGGAGAGCTCGAACAGGGCCAGCGCGCGTCGTAGATCAGACATGATCGAACTCCCGTGCCACCTCTGAGCTGCTTCGCACCTCGACGACGCGGTCTGCGGCGTGCAGTACCGAGCGCCGGTGACCGACCATCACCACGGTGACCCCGCGATCGGCCGCATCTCGAAGGGCCTGCAGCACAGTCCGTTCGCTCGCCGCATCCAGGTGCGCCGTGGGCTCGTCCAGCACCATCACCGGAGCAGCGGAGACGAACGTTCGGGTCAGGGCCAGACGTTGCAGCTCGCCGAGCGAAAGACCGACTCCACCCTGACCGACGCGAGTGTTCCAGCCGTTCGGGTGCTCTCGCAGTACGGCATCGAATCCCGAAGCGCGGCAGGCCGCGTCCAGTGCGGCGGCGTCGGGCATGCCGTGGAGGGTGACGTTCTCGTGGAGCGTGCCGGGCAGCAGTATCGGCCGCTGCGGAAGCCAGGCGACCTGTGCCCACCATCGGTCGAGATCGAGATCGACCACGGGCACACCGCCGACCAGAACCGCGCCGCTCGTGGGCGTCGTGAGTCCCAGAACCGCGTGCAGTGCAGTCGATTTACCCGAGCCGTTGGGCCCGGTCAGTACCGTGATGGTGCCCGGGCGGCACAGCGCACTCAACTGGGCCGGAGCGTCGCCGTCCCGGCTCGCGACGGTGAGTCCGGCGAGTTCGATGTCCGCGGTCGCAGCGTCGACGGTCCGGCGGCCGGTCGGCTGCGTCGTACGCCTGTCCAGGACTCGGAAGGCGCGCTCCGCGGCCTCGACGCCGTCCTCTGCTGCGTGGAACTGGGTCCCCACGGCGCGCAGCGGGAAGTACACCTCGGGCGCCAGGATCAACGCGATGATGCCCGCTTCGAGAGTCATCTCGCCGAAGACCAAGCGCAATCCGATGGCGACGGCCACGAGCGCGACACACAGGGTCGCGAGCAACTCGAGCACCATCGACGACAGGAAGGCGATCTTCAACGCGCGCATGGTGGTTCGTCGGTGCGCGTCGCCCAGTGCGCGGATGCGAGCGGCCGGTCCGTGTTCGCGACGCAGCGCGCGCAAGGTCGGCAGGCCGGCCAGAAGATCGAGCAACTGTGCAGACAGCCTGGTCATCGTGGAGAGCGTCGCCGCGGCTCGGCCCTTGGTCAGCAACCCGATCAGAATCATGAAGATCGGAATGAGCGGCAAGGTCACCGCGATGACCACCGCCGACGTCACGTCCTGGGTGACGATGACGATCAGAACCAGCGGAGTGACGATGGCCGCGGACACCAGCGCCGGCAGGTATCCGGTCAGGTACGCCCGCAGACCCCCGATTGCTCGGGTCACGACGACGACCAATTCTTCCCGCTCGCGGTCGAGCTCGCGAGGCTCGAATCGCGTTGCTGCAGTGAGCACCTCCACTTCCAGCTCGGCCACCACACGTGACGCCGACCGGTGCGCGTAGCGGGACTGAGCTCCGGTTGCGAGCACACGGACGGCCACTGCGCCCGCCAGCACCGCCAGTTCCGTCGTCCAGGCGGACAGCGATCTGGCCGTCGGTTCGGTGATGACCCCTGCCAGCACAGTTCCGATTGTCAACGCGCTCACGATGATGCAGAGCGTGACGACGGTCGACAGTGCAACCGTGACGATCAGGTAGCCCCGCGCGGATCGAGAGTACTTCCACAGTCGGGGATCGACCGGTCCCCGCGTGCGAGCGGAGGCGGTCACGATTTCACCGTCAGTCCGATCGAGTCCGGGATGTGGGCACTCGAAATGCGTTGGCGGAAGACCCAGTACGTCCACCCCTGGTATCCGATGACGATGGGTGCGGCGAACGCTGCGGCCCAGGTCATCACTTTCAGTGTGTACGGGCTGGACGACGCGTTCGCGATGGTGAGATCGAAGGCGGCATCCGTGCTCGACGGCATGACGTTCGGGAACAGGGAGGCGAACAGCAGCACCACAACCGCAACGATGGCAATGCTGGTGAACACGAAGGCCCAGCCTTCGCGCACTCTCGCCGTCAGCGCGACGACGAGGAGCAGGGCCACCGCTGCCACGCCGACGAGTACCCAGGTCCATGTCTTGCCGTGGGCGAGTTGGGTCCACACAGCGAATGATCCGCCGACGAGAACTGCCGGAATTGCCAATCGCGCTGCGATTTTCACCGAGTCCTCGTGCACGTCTCCCGAGGTCTTGAGTGCGATGAACACCGCGCCGTGCAGCGCGAACACCAGTGCCATCGTGGCTCCGCCGAGCAGTGCATAGGGGTTGAGCAGATCGAAGAAGCCGGCGGTGACCTTCTTGTTCTCGTCGATGGCTACGCCGCGCACGATGTTGGCGAAGGCAACGCCCCACAGCACCGCCGGTACCCACGAGCCGATACCGATGCCGATGTCGCAGCGCCTGCGCCACACCGGATCGTCGATCTTGCCACGCCATTCGATGGCGCAGATGCGCAGGATCAGTGCCACCAGGATCAGCAGCAGCGGGAGGTAGAAGCCGGAGAACAATGTTGCGTACCACTCGGGGAACGCTGCGAACAGCGCGCCGCCTGCGGTGATGAGCCAGACTTCGTTGCCGTCCCAGACCGGGCCGATCGTGTTCAGTACGGTGCGTCGACGCTTCTCCCCCGTGGCGGAATCGGGGTGCCGCCCGAGAATGGGCATGAGCATTCCGACGCCGAAGTCGAACCCTTCGAGCACGAAGTAGCCGACGAAGAAGAAGCCGATGACGAAGAACCAGAATTCGGGCAGTGACATTGCTATCCCCTAGTAGGCGAACGAGAGCTGTTTGGGCTCTTCGTCTTCCGATTCCGGTGGGTCGACGTGCGGATGCGCGTCGTGTTCGAGAGGCCCTTCGACCACGTAGCGTCGGAGCAGGTAGAACCACACACCACCGAGAGCGGCATAGAGCAGTGTGAACGTCACCAGTGAGGCGAGAACGAGGCCGACGGGGTGGTCCGAGACACCTTGGTCGACGGTGAGCCGAATCTGATCGACGCCGGACAGGTTGGGTGCGACGACCCATGGCTGGCGGCCCATTTCGGTGAAGATCCAACCGGCGCTGTTCGCCAGGAACGGCGTCGGAATGGCCAGCAGTGACAACCGCGAGAACCACTTCTGGTCGGGAATCCGGCCACCCCGAGTGACCCACAGTCCCGCGATCGCAAGCAGTGCCGAGCCTGCGGCCAGTCCGATCATCATCCTGAATGCCCAGTAGGTGACGAACAGGTTGGGCTTGTAGTTGCCCGGGCCGAACTGCTGCTCGTACTGCTCCTGCAGTTGGTTGACTCCCTGCACGGTGGCACCGAAGTCGTTCTCCGCCAGGAACGAGGTGAGGCCGGGGATCGAGATAAGGTGGACCACGGACTCGCAGTTGTTGTGGGTGCCCACGGTCAGGAGCGAGAAACTGGCTCCGGTCTCGGTGTCGCACAACGATTCTGCGGATGCCATCTTCATCGGTTGTTGCTCGAACATGAGCTTGCCCTGGATGTCTCCGGTGATGGCGAGGGCGCCGCCCGCGACGATCATGACGATGAAGGACATGCGCGCTGCCGACCTGAACATCGAACGCGAGTCGGTGGCCGGGAGCGGAGCCTGCGCAGTGACCCCATCGGCAGGGAGCGGAGCCTGCGCAGCGACCCCGGTGGCCGGGGCCGGGAGCGTGTCGAACTCGTTCTCGGTCTTCGCTTTACGAGCCTCGCGGACCATCCACCAGCCGGAGATGCCTGCGACGAAGGTCGCGGCGGTGAGGAACGCTCCGGCCACGGCGTGTGGAAATGCTGCCAGTGCAGTGTTGTTGGTGAGCAGTGCCCAGATGTCGGTCAGTTCGGCGCGGCCGGTCTCTTCGTTGTAGATCGCGCCGACGGGATGCTGCATCCAGGAATTGGCGGCGATGATGAAGTACGCCGAGGCGTTCACGCCGATGGCGACGAGCCAGATCGTGGCCAGGTGAACGAGTTTGGGGAGTCTGCTCCATCCGAATATCCACAGTCCGAGGAACGTGGATTCGAGGAAGAAGGCGACGAGGCCTTCGAGTGCGAGCGGAGCGCCGAACACGTCACCGACGAAGCGGGAGTATTCGCTCCAGTTCATGCCGAATTGGAATTCCTGGACGATGCCGGTGGCGACACCGAGGGCGAAGTTGATGAGGAAGAGCTTGCCGAAGAACTTGGTCAGTCGGTACCAGGAGTCCTTGCCGGTGATCACCCACATGGTCTGCATGGCAGCCACCATCGGAGCGAGGCCGATCGTGAGGGGAACGAGTATGAAGTGGTAGACGGTGGTGATACCGAACTGCCAACGTGAGACATCCAAGGCGTCCATCAGGGCTCCGAACTCTTCCACCCGTACTGTGACGGGTAACACCGCAGGTCAGGGCGTTGGCCCGCGACGAATTCGACAGTACTACTACGAGTAGTAGTAGGGAAGAGTCCTTCGGCAGAGTCGTTGGACTCCTACCGAGTTTCGGCCGTCTCCACGGCGGCATCGACCATCGATCGAACGTCGTCGGTGTGCCGCCGAGTGCCGAGCGGGACGCCGTTCATCGTCGTGACCCGCGCGGCGAGAGTGACGCTCGAGACCAGCCAAACACCATCTGCGGCAATGAGATCCGCCGGATACAGGTGTCCGCGTTCGCACGTCCATCCGGCGGACTCGGCTACGGAGAACAACCCGGCGACCGTGGTTCCGGCCAGGATGCCCTGTTCGACCGACGGTGTGACGAGAGTCTTACCGCGCGCGAGCACCACCGTCGAGCGCGGACCTTCGAGCACCCGCCCCTCGCTGCTGAGATAGATGACGTCGTCGACGCCCTGAGCGGACGCGTGCCGGAGCGCGGCCATGTTGGTGGCATACGACAACGTCTTGGCCCCCGCGAGCTGCCACGGCGCTCGGGACGAGAAGTCCACCGAGTAGCCGCGGTCGAGCGTGATCACCGACACCCCGTCGGTGCGCGCGGCCCTCACTCGCTCGGGCAGCGCTCCCACCGTCACGTACGCGGTGGGGTCACCGCCGCCCTCGCGTCCGCGGCTGAGAACCAGACGCAGGACTGCCTCGTCCTCGGACTCTCGCGCCCACAGGCCGACGGACTGTTCGACGACGGCGCGCCACTGGTCGAGATCGGGAATGGGCAGGTCCAGTGCCTTCGCGGACGCCACCAGCCGAGCCAGATGCAACTCGACCGCACACGCCGCGCCGTCGCGCACGAGCAGCGTCTCGAACACCCCGTCGCCGCGCACCGCGGCCAGATCGTCGGCGAACAGCAACGGCCGATTCGCGTCGTGCACCCGGCCGTCCAACGTCACCACTACCGACTCCGACATGCCCGTCACCCTAGAGGGGAGCGGACGCGTTCGATCAATCCGCTCGGTCGGCCGCCGCCATCGCGTCGGCGTACTCGTCGAGGTCGAGATCCTCGGCGACGACGACCTTGGTGCCGTTGTAGACGTCGCGGTCGATCTCGTCGTCGGCGTTGGCGACGAGCATGGCGACGAACGTGTCTCCGTTGACGTTGAGGAACGTACGGAAGATTCCGGCGAACCAGTCGACGGCGATCAACAGGCCGACGGCCTCGAACGGTAGGTCGAGCGAGGTCGCGAGGAACATCGCGACGACGGGGAATCCGCCGGGCACGGTGATGGTGCCCATGTTGAGCAGAACCGCCAGACCCATGCCGAGCACGATCTGCCCGAGACTCAACTCGATGTTGCCTGCCTGCGCGAGGAACATCACCACGATCATGTAGTTGAGAACGGCACCGTACGAGCCCATGGTGAGCCCGATCGACAGCGTGAAGTTGGCGACCTTCTGGCTGACGCCGACCTTCTCGACGGTGTTGCGCAGCACCGTGGGGAAGGTGACGGCCGAGCTCGTGGTCGTCACTGCGACGGCCGTCTGCTCGGTGAGCTTGCTGGGCAGCTTCCACGGGTTCAATCGGGTGCGCATCGTCACGACCACGACGAAGAGCGCGAACAGAATCAGCACCCCGAGGAGCGTGGTGCCGAGGTAGCTCAGTGCAGTGGAGACCACGGAGAACCCGACGTCTCCGGCGAGCGCGGCGAGCAGACAGAACACGCCGACCGGGGCGATGACCATGACGAGCCGGATCATCGTCAGGACGATCTGCTGAATCTGGTCCATGAACGAGAGCACCTGGGTGTTGCCGGTCTTGGTGATGTGACTGCGCAGCGCGATACCGAAGAGCAGCGAGAAGACGATGATCGGCACCATCGTCGCCGTCGACATGGCGTCGAACACGTTGGTGCTGACGAAGTTGAGCAAGGTGTCCTGCCAGCCGAGCGCCTCTCCCGCCGATTCCTCGAGCGACGGATCGAGCTGCTGGGTGAACACCATGCCCGCGCCCGGGCGGACGATGCTGCTCAGCACCCAGGCCAGCACGGCCGCAACCACCGAGAACCCGATCATCCACTTGAAGGTGCGGAAGGCGATCCTGCCGGTTCCCGCTCCTGCCATCGATCCGGTGGCGACGATGACCGAGGCCATCACCAGCGGGACGATCGACATCTGGATCAGTCGGATGAACAGATCGCCGATGAACTTCAGGTTCGCGGCCCATTCGCCGACCACCAACCCGAACACGATGCCGCCGATCGCGGCGAGGCCGATCTGCGCGGCTGGATGCGCCAGTTTCTTCATGGATCGACACGGTAGGTAGGCGTCGTCGCGGTGCCGTGTCGTCGCCGTTTCGGGGGTGTAAAGGGACCGGTCATCGAGTTGCCTCGCCGACGGGCTCCTACTATGGAGCTGTGTCCGACACAGTCACGATCAGCCCGAGTCCACTTCTGACACTTCCCGGCGCAGTGCCCTCCCCCGACGACAGCGTCGATGCCGGGGTGGCCTGGCACTACGGCAATCCGTTCGGTGAACAACGCGACGCGGTCAGCGGCGCTGCCGTCATCGATCGGTCCCACCGCTTCGTCCTCGCCATCAGCGGAGACGAGCGCCTGAGTTGGTTGAACACCATCTCGAGCCAACTCGTGACGAACCTGGCCGACGGCAGCTCGGCCGAGAATCTCAGTCTCGACGTCAACGGCCGCATCGAGCATCACTTCGTGCAGACCGACCTGGCCGGCGTCACGTACATCGACACCGAGCGCGCAGCCGGCCCGGATCTGCTCTCGTTTCTGAAGAAGATGGTGTTCTGGGCCAAGGCCGAACCCCGCCAGGCCGACGAACTCGCCGTTCTCACCGTCCTCGGATCCGACTCGTCGTCGGTGCTCGGCAAGGCCGACCTGCCTGCTCCGACCGAGATGTACGGTGCTTCGCCGATCGACGGCGGCGGTTTCGTTCGGCGTATGCCCTGGCCGGGAAAGAATTCGTACGACGTGGTGATCCCCCGCGAGAACATCACCGACTGGTTCGTCCGGCTGCGCGACGCCGGAGCCGCTCCCGCCGGAACCTGGGCGTTCGACGCGTTGCGCGTGGAATCGTTGCGTCCGCGCGTAGGAGTGGACACCGACGAGAAGACCATCCCGCACGAGGTTCGCTGGATCGGCAGCGCCGCCGAGTTCGGCGCGGTGCATCTGGAGAAGGGCTGCTACCGCGGGCAGGAGACCGTCTCCCGCGTGCACAATCTCGGTCGCCCGCCGCGGCACCTGGTGCTGCTGCATCTCGACGGTTCTGCGGACGGTCGGCCCGGCACCGGCGATCCGGTCACCGCGGGCGGACGCTCCGTCGGCCGCCTCGGTACCGTCATCGATCACTTCGAGCTGGGGCCGATCGCACTGGCTCTGCTCAAGCGGACCGTTCCGGTCGATACCGCCCTCGAGGCGGGTCCGTGTGCGGCGTCGATCGATCCCGATTCGATCCCGTCGTACGACGACGTCCAGGCCGGTCGCGCTGCGGTGGACCGCCTGCGCGGCCGGTGATCGGCACCGTTCTCGCTGTCTGCGTTGTGCACGCCGATGTTCCGTTCGGACGCCGCGCGGTGGTCGACAGTGGCATCGACAAACGGCCCGTCGACGGGCCGGTGGACGTCCACGAGCTCGGCATCGGTGGTGATCACTGCCGCGACACGAAGTTCCACGGCGGACTCGATCAGGCCGTCTATGCCTACGACGAGGACGAGGCGAGGTACTGGGCCGATCAGCTGGGCACGCCCGTTCCTCCCGGACGTTTCGGTGAGAACCTGCGGACCACCGGTGTCCCGGTGACCGATGCGGTGATCGGCTCGCGGTGGCGAGTGGGCAGTGTGGAGCTGGAGGTGACGATCGCCCGCAAGCCCTGCGGAACGTTCGCACGGTGGATGGGCGAGCCCGGTTGGATCCGTCGCTTCACCGCGCGCGGTGATGTGGGTGCGTATCTCCGAGTGCTCGAACCCGGGGTCTTCGGCGGCGGTGACGCCGTGAGCGTGACGTCGGTCCCCGAGCACGGGGTGACGGTGCGGATGCTGTTCGAGGGGAGGGATCACGCAGCGATGCAGACTCTGCTGGACGCGCCGGGATTGGCACCGAAGGTGTACCGCGACGCCGCTGCAGCGCTCGAATCGTTGCGGCGACCATGACGCGCAGCACTACCGATTTCGTGTCGCAGAACGAAGATAGTTTGCCTCTGCACGGATATGCGCAGGTACAGGCGGCATCGACCCCCGGCCCGGGCGTGTCGCATCACCATGCGCGCCCCCAACACGTGGTGCCGTATGCGCATCGCAGCGATTCGCGCGCTAGAGTGTGTGCCAGGAAGAAATACCAACTCTAACGGGGCCGCCAAATTTCCCCAGGCCGCCCCGCAAGTCCGCGAGGGGGCACCGCCATGGGCCGAGGCAGGGCTAAGGCAAAGCAGACAAAGGTCGCTCGTGAGCTCAAGTACAGCTCGCCGACAACGGACTTGGAGAGTCTGCAAAGAGAGCTCTCCGGTGGTTCGTCCAACTCCCATCGTGGCATCCACTCTGACTCGGATGTGCATTCCCGAGTCGAGGAAGACGAGTACGAGGACTGGCGACGCTAGTACTGTGCACGACAACGACTGAGGGGGAGCCGCACAGCGGCTCCCCCTCACTTGTTCGCCCGATGTTCGGACGATCAGAACCTTGCCGCGGTCAGAACCGCGGATGGTTACCCAGCAGCAACGCACGCTCGTCGGCGACGTCCTTACCGGTCGCCTTCTTCACCGTGCCGAGAGTCCAGCAGTCGATGTGGCGTGCGGTCAGCACTGCAAGTGCTCGGTCGACGTCCTCGGGTGCCACGATGGCCACCATGCCGACACCCATGTTGAACGTCTGCTCCATCTCGGCCCGCTCGACGCGTCCGCGCTGAGCGATCAGCGAGAAGATCGGAGCCGGGCTCCAGGTGGTGCGGTCGAGTTCGGCGACCAGACCCTCGGGCATGACCCGTGAGAGGTTGTTCGCCAGTCCGCCGCCGGTCACGTGGCAGAACGTGCGGACGTCGGTCTCGGCTGCGAGCGCGAGGCAGTCCTTGGCGTAGATCTTGGTGGGTTCGAGCAGTTCTTCACCGAGCGTGCGGCCGAATTCCTCGACGTGTCCGCCGAGATCCATGTGGTTGATCTCGAGCAGCACCTTGCGGGCGAGGGAGTAGCCGTTGGAGTGCAGACCCGACGATCCCATGCCGATGACGACGTCACCGGGACGCACCCGCTCGGGTCCGAGGATCGAATCCGCCTCGACGACGCCGATGCCGGTGGCCGAGAGGTCGTAATCGCCGTCGGCCATCAGTCCCGGGTGCTCGGCCGTCTCGCCGCCGAGCAATGCGCAGCCGGCGATGATGCAGCCTTCTGCGATGCCCTTGACCAGCTCGGCGACCTGCTCGGGAACGACGCGGCCCACGGCGATGTAGTCCTGCAGGAACAACGGCTCGGCACCACAGACGACGAGATCGTCCACGACCATGGCCACGAGGTCGAGGCCGAGGGTGTCGTGCTTGCCGAGGGCCTGCGCGACGGCGACCTTGGTGCCGACGCCGTCGGTCGAGGCCGCCAGGACCGGCTCGCGGTAGTCGCCCTTGAGTGCGAAGAGACCGGCGAAACCGCCGAGACCGCCCATCACCTCGGGCCTACTGGCCTTCTTGGCGAGCGGCGCGAACAGCTGCACTGCTCGGTCTCCTGCGGCGATGTCGACCCCGGCCGCCGCGTAGGAGGCACCGCCCGAGTGAGTTGCGCTCGTGGGTTGGGATTCCTCGGTCATTCGGCTCCAGCCTGTGTACTAGTTCATGTCAGCGCCCGGTGCGGCGCGGCCCCAACGGTACCGGAGTGCCCGGTCAGGAGAAGAACTCACGTGTGCAGGCGCTTGCCGGGAATCGCAGCCAACAGCTTCTTCGTGTAGTCCGCCTCCGGGGATCGCAGAATCTTCCACGGTGTTCCCTCTTCGACGATTCCCCCGTTGCGCAGCACCACCACCCGATGCGCGACGCGGTCCACCACGGCGAGATCGTGACTGATGAACAGGCACGCGAAACCGAATTCCTGCTGTAGCGCCTCGAACAGGTCCAGCACCGCTGCCTGCACCGAGACGTCGAGGGCACTGGTCGGCTCGTCCGCCACCACCAGATCCGGACCGAGCACCAGTGCCCGCGCCAGGCTGACGCGTTGCCGTTGCCCACCGGAGAGCTCGTGTGGGTAGCGCTTGTCGGTGCCCGACGGCAGTTGTACGGCGTCGAGCAGTTCGGTGGTCCTCGCGGCGACCGCATCCGTGGAGCCGTACTTGTGCACGATCATCGGCTCGGCGATGCATTGCCCGACGGTCAGTCGCGGATTCAGTGACGCCGACGGGTCCTGGAAGACGAAGCCGAATCGCTTGCGCAGCGGCTTGAGCTTGCGTTCGCTCACGCCTGCGATGTTCTGTCCCATCACCGTCACGCTGCCACTCGTCGGCTTCTGCAGTGCTGCAACACATCTGCCGATCGTGGACTTGCCCGAGCCGGATTCTCCCACCAGTCCGAGGGTTTCGCCGCGGTGGATGGTCAGCGAGACGTCGTCGACGGCCCTGAACGCAGGTGAGCCGACGCCGCCGGAGAACTGCACCACCAGTCGCGAGACGTCGAGTACCGGTTCACCCGAGGTGTCGACCGTCTTGTCGGACTCCACCGCGGCCAGTGTGGGCACCGCGGCCAGCAGCTTCTTGGTGTAGTCGTCCGCGGGTGCGTCGAAGAGCTGCGCCACCGGGGCTTCCTCTACGACGCGACCGTTCTGCATGACGACGACGCGGTCCGCCAGATCCGAGACGACGCCCATGCTGTGGGTGATCAGCACGATGGCGCAGCCGAGCCGGTCCTTGAGATCGCGGAGCAACTCCAGGATCTCGGCCTGCACCGTGACATCGAGGGCGGTGGTCGGCTCGTCGGCGATGATGACCTTCGCCTCGCACGAGATGGCGATCGCGATCATGACGCGTTGCTTCTGCCCGCCCGAGAGTTCGTGCGGGTAGTACGAGAACCGCTGCTCGGGACTGGGCAGACCCACCATCGACAGCAGTTCGACGGCTCGCGACTTGGCGTCCTTGGCCGACATCCGCTTACCGTCCGCGCCTGTGTGCGCACGCAGCGCCTCGACGATCTGATATCCGATGGTGAACAGCGGATCGAGGGCGCTACCCGGTTCCTGGAACACCATCGAAATATTGTTGCCGCGCAACTGCGCCCACGCCTTGTTGCTCAGCGTCGTCACGTCCTGGCCACCGAGAACCACGTGTCCCTCGACGCGTGCGGTGTCGGGTAGCAGTCCGATGGCGGACCGGACGCTGACGGATTTGCCCGATCCGGACTCACCCACCACCGCCAGGACCTCGCCGGGATACACCTCGAACGAGACCTCGGTGACGGCGTCGACTTCGCCGGCATCGGTGGCGAACGTGACGGACAGCGACTTCACCGACAGTGCGGACTCGCGTGGAGTCACAACGCTCGATGTCATACCTTCACCGCCTTCTTGAACTTCTTGCGGGTGCGCAGCAGCGGATTGAGTGTCTCGCTTGCGCTTTCGCCCACCATGGTCAGGCCGAGCACCACGAGCACGATGCCCAGGCCGGGGAACACCGACGTCCACCAGATGCCGTTGGAGATGTCCGGCAGCGCCTTGTTGATGTCGTAGCCCCACTCCGAGGCGGAGGTGGGTTCGATACCGAAGCCGAGGAATCCGAGCCCGGCGAGGGTCAGGATGGCCTCGGCTCCGTTGAGGGTGATGATGACCGGCAGTGTCTGCACCACGTTGGCGAGGATGTGCCGGAACAGGATTCGTGGAGTACCGGCCCCGGTGACCCGGGCGGCGTCCACGTACGGTTCGGTCTTGACCGCCACCGTGGCGTTGCGTACCACGCGGAAGTACTGCGGCACGAAGATCGCCGTGATGGCGATTGCCGCGGACGCGATACCGCCGAAACTGGACGACTGTCCGCCTGCGACGACGATCGAGATGACCACCGCGAGGAGTAGCGACGGAAAGGCGTACATCGCGTCCATGAACAGTACGAGGACGCGATCGAACCAACGGCCGATGTAGCCCGAGGCCAGGCCGAGCGGAACACCGATGATCAGCGAGAGCACCAACGACGATGCGATCACCATCAATGCTGTTCTCGCACCGTAGATCACGCGGGAGAACACGTCCTCGCCGCGGACCGACGTGCCGAACCAATGCTGCGCGGACGGAGCCGCCTGGCGGGCGAAATCCTGCCCGGCGTCGCTGGTCTGCGAGAACCCGTACGGCGCGAGGAGCGGAGCGAACACTGCGGCGACAACGAACCCGACCATCAGGGCCAACCCGACGATCAGGGTGACGCGTTGCAACCCCGACGTGGACTTGACGAACGCGACGCCCGGAAATCCTCGGCGGTGCGGACGGGTGGGAGGGACGTCGGACAGCACGACTTCGGTGCTCATCAGAACCTCACTCTCGGGTCGATGAGTGCGACGATCGCGTCGGTGACGAAGCTGACGACGGCGACCACCACGGCCAGGAACGTCACGATGCCCTGCACCGCAACGAAATCGCGGGCCTGCAGGTACCGGGCGAGTTCGTAGCCCAGGCCCTGCCACTCGAAGGTTGTCTCGGTCAGCACCGCCCCGCCGAGCAGTACGGCGATCTGCAGGCCGATGACGGTGACGATGGGAATCATGGCGTTACGGAACGCATGCCGTCGCGTCACCGTGCCCTCGCTCAATCCGCGAGCGCGTGCGGCGTCGACGAAGGGTGCCTGCAGGGTCTGGATCAGGTTGACGCGCACCAGCCTCAGGAACACTCCGGCCGTCAGCAGACCCAGAGCGAGTGCGGGAAGTACCGCATGCTCGAGCACGTCCACGGTGTAGCTCGTCTCTCCGTAGAGGAACGAATCGACGATGAGGATGTTGGTCTTGGGCGAGACGTTCTGCAGTGCCAGTTCCACGTTCGTGCTGGCTCGTCCAGCCACCGGCAGCCAGCCGAGCTTGACCGCGAACAGCAGCTTGAGCAGCATGCCGACGAAGAACACCGGTGCCGCATACGCCAGGATCGCGAAGATGCGCAGCGAGGCGTCACCGAATCGGTCCCGATGGGTGGCGGCGAAGAAGCCGAGCGGGATGCCGACCGCGAAGGCGACCAGCAGTGCCCAGAACGCCAATTCCAGTGTCGCAGCACCGTTGACGAGCAGAACGTCACTGATCGCGCGATTGTCGGTGGCCGAGCGGCCGAAATCGCCGCGCAGCAATCCGGTCAGGTACTCCCAGTACTGCGTCAGGATCGGCCGGTCGTAGCCGGCTTCGGCCTTGCGCTGGGCGATCTGTTCGGCGGGTAGGCGGCCGCCGAGGGCGGCGGTGATCGGATCACCGATCACACGCATGAGAAAGAAGACGACGGTGACGAGAATCCAGGCAGTCGGAATGATCAGCAGAAATCTGACCCCGAGATAGCGGGCGAGCGCGCCGTACCGTGACGGCGCGCTCGCCTGCTGCGCTTGCTTCTCCCCTACCGGCGCGTCCGCGGTAGTGGGCACCGGTCAGCTCTTGGCGAGAGTGACGAAACGGAACTTGAACGAGGCGTCGAGAGTCTCGTCCACACCGCTGATCTCGTCGGTGGCGACGGCGATCTGCTTGCCCTCCAACAACGGAAGCGTCGGCAGGTAGTTCGTCGCGAGCTCGGTCTGAATCTGACCGATGATCTGCATCCGAGCGTCCTCGTCGGCGGTCGTGCGTTCGAGATCGAGCAGCGAGGTGATGGCCGGGCTCTCGAAGTGCGACTGCAGGAAGTTGTCCGGCGCGAAGAACGGCGTCAGGTAGTTGTCTGCATCGGGATAGTCCGGGAACCAGCCCAGCTGGTACACCGGGTAGGCGTCGGCGACGCGTTCCTTGGTGTAGGTGCTCCACTCGGTGGACTGCAGGTTCACGTTGAACAGGCCCGTCGCGTCGAGCTGGCTCTTGATCGCGGCGTATTCCTCGCTCGAGCTCGAACCGTAGTGATCCGGGTTGTACTGCAGGTTGAGCTGAACGGGAGTGGCAATGCCTGCGGCGGAGAGGAATCCAGCCGCCTCGTCGCGGTTCGGCGTGGTGCCGTAGACATCGCCGTAGGCGGTGTTCGCGCCGGCCAGTCCGGTGGGAACCACGGAGTACAGCGGGGTGTAGGTGCCCTTGTAGACGCCGTCGGACAGCGCCTGACGATCGACCGAAGACGCAATTGCCTTGCGCACGGCCAACTTCTGCTCCGGGGTGTCGCCGGGCATCGTGTTCATGTTGAACACCATGTAGCGCGATTCGCCGCCGGGTCCCTCGTGCACCGTCAGTCCGTCCACACTGCCGAGCGATTCGACGTCCGTCGGGGTCAGCGAGCGCCACGCGACATCGATGGCTTTGTTCTGCACGTCGAGCTTGAGGTTGTCGGAGCTGGTGTAGTACTTGACGTTGATCGAGGACGTCTTCGGCGTTCCGAGAATGCCGTTGTAGTCACCGTTCGCGGCGAAGCTGACGAGGGAGTTCTTGGCGTAGCTCGAGATCGAGTACGGGCCCGCGAACGGAGTACCCGCCACGATGGCGTCGTCGTCGAGAATCGAATCGGCCGGGAAGACGGTCTGATCGACGATCGGTCCTGCCGGGGTCGCCAGAATCTGCGGGAAGGTCTGGTCGTTCGCAGCCTTCAGGGTGAATTCGACGGTCTTCTCGTCGGGCGTGGCGATGCTGTCGAGATTGGTGAGCAACGACGCGGGGCCGTTGGGGTCGTTGATCGCGACGATCCGATCGAACGAGTACTTCACGCTCTCGCTCGTCAGCGGGTTGCCGTTGGCGAACTTCAGGTCGTCCTTCAACGTGCACGTGTAGACGGTCGGCTCGGTGAAGTCGCAGCTCTCGGCCGCGTCGGGCTCGAGTTCGGAGCTACCGGGCGCGAAGTTCATCAAGAACGGATACGTCTGGTTCATCACCATGAACGAACCGTTGTCGTACGAGCCGGCCGGGTCGAGCGATGTCACCTGATCGGTGGTGCCGACCGTGATGGTCTCGCCGCCGCTGTCGCCGGATCCTCCGGCGTCGGTGCGTCCCGAGCCGCAGGCTGCGGCCGTCAGTGCGAGTACCGACAGTGCTGCCACTGCAGCGGTCTTCCTGCCGTGCTTGCGCACTGCAGTCTTCGATGCCGCGCTGTAGCGCTGCATGCGTCCGTCGTCGGGCGACAGGGTCATCTGAATGCCTCTATCCAAATCGGTGTGTCCTATGTAACTCGGGACAGTACCGACGGACTGTTTCCAATATGTGGCATTGAGAAAACCCCGCTGTTCCCTTGCAGGAACGCCCAGCTCACGGACGACTAAGAGCGCTCACATTCGCGTCGTTGTCCACCGGCTGCCCGGCCGCCGAGGACAACAGACCTTCGAGTACGTGCTTGCCGAGCGCATTGTCCGCAGGCAGATCGATGGGGTACTTGCCCGTGAAACAAGCTGCGCACAAGCGTGATTCGGGCTGCTCCGACGCGGCGATCATGCCGTCGATGGAGATGTACCCCAGCGAGTCGGCACCGATGGCCTGGCGGACGCCTTCGAGGATCCCGTCCTCGGAGTCGACACCGTTGGCGATCAGCTCTGCGGGAGAAGCGAAGTCGATGCCGTAGAAGCAGGGCCAGCGCACCGGCGGCGACGCGATACGCACGTGAATCTCCAGCGCACCGGCCTCGCGCAGCATCCTGATCAGGGCTCGCTGGGTGTTGCCGCGAACGATCGAATCGTCCACCACCACCAGTCTTTTGCCCCGTATGACCTCTTTGAGAGGATTGAGCTTGAGTCGAATACCGAGCTGGCGGATGGTCTGCGACGGCTGAATGAACGTGCGGCCCACGTAGGCGTTCTTCATCAGGCCCTGGCCGTACGGAATGCCGGAGCCCTGCGCGAAACCGACCGCAGCGGGAGTTCCGCTCTCGGGCACCGGAATCACCAGGTCGCCGTCGGCCGGATGCTCCTTGGCGAGGCGTCGTCCGATCTCGACACGCGTCGAGTGCACCGAACGGCCACCGATGACGCTGTCCGGCCGAGCGAGGTACACGTACTCGAACACGCAGCCCTTGGGCTCGGGGGCCGCGAATCGTGAGGACCGAACGCCGTCGGCATCGATCGCGAGGAGCTCACCGGGTTCGATGTCGCGGACGAACGCGGCACCGACGATGTCGAGTGCAGCCGTCTCGCTGGCCACCACCCAGCCGCGATCGAGGCGGCCGAGGCACAACGGACGGACGCCGTGCGGGTCGCGCGCGGCGTAGAGGGTGTGCTCGTCCATGAACGTCAGGCAGAAGGCACCCTGCAGCTGCGGCAGCAACTCCATTGCAGCCTGCTCGATGGTGCAGTCGGCGGCCTTGTGGGCCAGCAGCGCGGTCACCACGTCGGAATCCGACGTGCCGTTGCCCTGCAGCCGGTCACTGATCAGCCCTGCGTCGCGTGCCTTGGTGGCGAGCTCGGCGAAGTTCACCAGATTTCCGTTGTGGCCGAGTGCAATCCCGGTCCCGGCGGTGGTGGTGCGGAAGATCGGTTGCGCGTTCTCCCACGTGACCGATCCACTGGTGGAGTAGCGGCAGTGTCCGATGGCGACGTGCCCGGGCATGGCACCGAGTGTCTGCTCGTCGAACACCTGGCTGACGAGCCCGAGATCCTTGAACACCAACACCTGGGAACCGTCGGAGACGGCGATGCCGGCAGCTTCCTGACCACGGTGTTGCAGCGCATAGAGGCCGTAATACGAGAGCTTGGCCACATCCTCGCCCGGTGCCCACACTCCGAAGACTCCGCACTCCTCGCGCGGCTCGTTCTCCGGTTCGTCGAGCGGTTTGCCTACCAGAAGATTCGGACTGTCGACCGACAAATCGGCGTTGGTCACGGGCATTGCTCCCTTGGGGGTACGGGGCGGGGGGCCATGCCCGAGTCTACGGGCACACGGCCCGAGTCAACGCATCGTGTGGATGGGAGATTCCCAGCAGGTGAACGCGTGTCCGAATTGGAGCCGATCACCTGATGGACATCAGTGGCAGCCAGCGCCCCACCTCGGCCGCCCTACTGCCCGACGCATCGATCGAGCCGTCGGCGAGTGCGTCGGCGAAATTCCGGATTCCGGTCACCACCTGCAGCCACGTCAGCGCATCGGTCTCGACCACGTTCGGCGGAGTTCCGCGGGTGTGGCGCGGCCCCACGATGCACTGCACCGCGACGAACGGCGGCACCCGCACCTCCACCGAGGATCCCGGCGCGTTCTGGCCGAGAGTTCGGGCAGTGGTGCGTACCGCTGCGGCAATCTGCGCCCGCGCAGGCTTGTCCGCCTCGCCCTTGATCCAGTCCTCGACGGCCAGCACGGCGTCGCGCACCTCGGCGGGGCCAACTTCCTTGTGTGGTGGCACTGCGTCTAACTCCTGTCGTTCGCAGCGAGATGCGCCAGAACGGCGCCGCCGGCATTGAGGAAGTAATGCAGCAAGGCCGGCGCGAGCACACTCCCGCTGCGGGCTCGCAGCCACGAGAACACCACCCCGGCCGCGGCCGTCGCCACGACCGTCCCGACCACGGTGTCACCCGCCGCCCGGGCCGGGTGAATGTGCCAGAGCCCGAAGAAGATCGGCGACAGAGCGGGCGATGCAGCGTCGAGCACGCCGCGAAAGAGCAACTCCTCGGTGAGGACCGTCCCCACCGGGATTCGAAACAGAACCCACTCGGCCAGCTCGTCCTCGGACGGCCGAACCCGGCGTCGCAACGCCGGAATCGCAGCGACGACGGCAGATCCGATCACCGGAACGGCCGATGCCGCAGCGCCCCACTTCACGCCTGCAACCGTATTGCGCAATCCCAGTTGCGCGGCGCTGCGGCCCGATACCGCCCCGACGGCCACCGCGAACGAGGCGTTGGCCACCGCCCTCGCGCGGGCATCGAGACCGAGCGCGGGAAGGACGTAGGTACTCCAGGCCGTCGTCGCGGAGCCGATCGCCAACGCCTCGGTGGTCACTTCTCGGGACCGTCTCGGCCGGCGAATTGCTCCATGACTCCGCGGACTCGTTCGGTGTCGCGGTCGGTCCACCCCTCCGGCGCGGCGACGGCAACCCAGCCGTCGAGCACGAGGGTTCCGTAGTTGTGGCCGTGCCCGTCGGGAACGCCCGCAGCGTTGGTCAGGTCGGCGGCCACCTGCCAGAAGGTGACGACCGGGAACCACCGCATACTCGGCAGCCGGTCCGGCCCGGGTGGCTCGGACAACCAGTCGGGACGCTCGAACAGCAGATCGGGTGACCACCAGACCACCGGATCCGACGCGTGCTGGACGTAGAGGATTCTCGGTTCGTACCAGGGCTGATCCTCCGGCGGGATGCCCGACGAGTTGTCGGCGAATCGGACTGTCAGGCCCTCGGAGTAGACCGGCCGAACCTCGGGGCTTCCCGGGTCGCGTCGGCTGACGAACTGACTCCAGATGCGGTTGTTGTTCGGTGGCCCGACCCACAGCACGCCGTCGGTGGTGTCCCGGATGTCGGCCAACCCGTCGAACGCGCCCTCGCCCGCCTGGGTGCCGAGGCTCTCGCCGTAGACGTAGAACTTGGGGCGGGTGGCCTCCGGTTCCTGCAGCCAGCGGTCGTGCACCTTGTCGATCAGAGCTCTGCCCGCCTGCGCGGCCTTGTCGCCCTCCGCGATGAAGGAGATCCAACTCGGCAGGTAGGAGTACTGGGATGCGACGGTGGCGACATCGCCGTCGAACATGAGCTCTTCGGCTTCGATGGCGGTGGGATTGACCCATCCGGTTCCGGTGGTCGGAACGACGACGAGAGCCGCGCGCTGGAATGCCCCGGTACGTTCGAGTTCTGCGACCACGATGTTCAGTCGCTCGTCCTGGGTCTCGGCGGTTTCCAGGCCGGCGTACGCCCTGATCGGCTCGAGACTGGGACGGCCGGTGGCCCGCTCCATCTCGTCGGCGCGCAGTCCGCTGGAGACGAAGTTGCGGCCCTCGAATCCGAGGGTGTCCCACGGTGCCAACGAGTTCGGACTACCGGAGCGTTCGTCGGCCACGGGTTGTTCTGCACCGTCGCGGGTTTCGTCGTTCTGCAGGCTGAAAGCCGAGTTGGTGACCTCGGAGACGGCCCGGAGCAGGACGCCCTGAACCAGCGCTACGGACAGCACGACGAGGACGACGACTCCGAGCGCGTTGGCAACTTCGCGTGGCATCTTCACGACGCGGTTTATCTGCCGGGCGAGCAGACGAACGAGGTCGCGCAACACCCGCCACACCGAAATCAACAGCGCCGCAACGGCGATACTCAGTGCACCGGTTCGGAAGTATCCCGTGGTGGTGGTGCCCTCGGCGTCCATCAATGCGGCCAGCTCACGCTGCCATTCCGCCGAGATCGCCAACATGATCATCGACGCTGCGATCGCGAGGACGGGTACGGCGACCTTGACGGCGAGTTCGATCTTGCGCGGCAACGGCCACCATGATCGGGACGAGAGCCACCAACGGGTGACGGCCCATCCCACCGCCACACCGAATGCGTAGCCGATGGCCGCGTTGATACCGCCGATGATGCCCTGGAACAACCATCCCCGCGGGAGCAGTGACGGAGTCAACGACCAGCAGAAGAACAACGCGCCGAACGCAATTCCGGTGAAGTCCAGGCGCAGCAGGCCCCAGGCCCACATGACGAACGGGTGCTTGTCCGGTGAGGGGACCGAGAACTCGACCGTCGGCAGGTGGTAGCGGTGATGCTCGTTCTGCTCGAGTGCGGAGTCGGGCTCGGCGAGCTGCTGCTCCGATGTGTGTCCCCCCACCTCGGTCAGCCGAAGAGTCTGGGAAGAGTGCTCTCGAACGTCTCGCGCAGTTCCGTCATCGGGACGGAGAACTGCCCTTGCACCTCGATCGAATCCGAGCCCTCGTCGACGACGCCGATGCGCACCCACGGCAGACCGCGGGCGGTGCACATGCCGGTGAAGCGAGTCTCTTCCGTGCGCGGTACGGCGACCAGTACGCGGCCCGAGGACTCGGAGAACAGTGTCACGAACGGATCGGCACCCTCGGGAACGATGATGCGGCAACCGGTTTCACCGGCCAGAGCAGCTTCGACGACGGCCTGCGCGAGGCCACCCTCGGAAAGATCGTGGGCTGCCGAGACCAGTCCGTCACGCGAGGACGAGAGCAAGATGTCTGCCAGCAGCTGCTCACGGGCGAGATCGACCTTGGGCGGCACGCCGCCGAGGTGGTCGTGCTCGACCTGCGCCCAGATGGACCCGTCGAACTCGTCGTGGGTGTCACCGAGCAGGATCAGCGTCTCGCCGGGCTCGAGTCCGAGGCCGGTGGGGATGCGGCGATGCACGTCGTCGATGACGCCGAGTACACCGACGACGGGCGTCGGCAGGATCGGCTCTGCACCGGTCTGGTTGTAGAAGCTGACGTTGCCGCCGGTCACGGGAATACCGAGGGTGACGCAGCCGTCGGCCAGTCCGCGCACGGCCTGCTGGAACTGCCACATGACGCCCGGGTCCTCGGGCGAGCCGAAGTTCAGGCAGTTGGTGACGGCCTTGGGCGTCGAGCCGGTGACAGCGACGTTGCGGAACGCCTCGGCGAGCGCGAGCTGCGCGCCCTGGTAAGGATCGAGTGCGGTGTAGCGGCCCGACGCGTCGGTGGCCAAAGCGATTCCACGACCGGTCTTCTCGTCGATTCGGATGACGCCTGCGTCGGCGTTCTCGGCGAGGACGGTGTTTCCGCGCACGTAGCGGTCGTATTGCTCGGTGATGAATCGACGGCTGCACAGCTGCGGCGAGCCGATCATCTTCAGCAGCGTCGCCCGCAGCTCGTCACCGGTTTCCGGACGCTTCAGCGACGCCGTGGTGTTCGCGACCAGATCGTCCTGGGTGGCGGGTCGCTGCACGGGACGGTTGTACACCGGTCCCTCGTGCGCAACGGTCTTCGGCGGAACGTCGACCACGGTCTCGCCGTGCCACGTGATCTGCAGATGCTCACCGTCGGTGACCTCACCGATCACGGTGGCCAGGACGTCCCACTTGCGGCAGACGGCCATGAACGCGTCGACGTTCTCGGGCGTCACCACCGCGCACATGCGCTCCTGGGATTCGCTCGAGAGCACCTCGGCGGGCGTCATGCCGGTGGCGCGCATCGGCACCTTCTCCAGCTCGATGTGCATGCCGCCGCTGCCCGCGGACGCGAGTTCGGAAGTGGCACAGGACAATCCGGCACCGCCGAGATCCTGGATGCCGACGACCAACTTGTTGGAGTACAGCTCGAGGCAGGCCTCGATGAGCACCTTCTCGGTGAACGGATCGCCGACCTGCACGGCCGGGAGCTTCTTGCGGCCCCCGCCGGTCTCATCCCCATCGAAGGTCTCCGACGCGAGGACGGACACGCCGCCGATGCCGTCGAGACCGGTTCGTGCGCCGAACAGAATGATCTTGTTGCCCAGGCCCGACGCGAACGCCAGATGCATGTCCTCGACGCGCATGACGCCGGCACACAGAGCGTTGAGCAGGGGGTTACCGGCGTAGGAGGCGTCGAACACCGTCTCGCCGCCGATGTTCGGCAGGCCGAGGGAGTTTCCGTAGCCGCCGACGCCTGCGACGATGCCGCTCAGAACGCGGCGCGTATCGGGTGCATCGGCGGCACCGAATCGCAGCTGGTCCATGACGGCGATCGGGCGCGCGCCCATGGCCATGATGTCGCGGACGATGCCGCCGACGCCGGTCGCGGCACCCTGGTAGGGCTCGACGTACGACGGGTGATTGTGGCTCTCGACCTTGAACGTGACGGCCCAACCGTCGCCGACGTCGACGACGCCCGCGTTCTCACCGATACCGGCGAGCATCGGCTTGCGCATCTCGTCGGTGGTGGTCTCGCCGAAGTACTTCAGGTGCACCTTCGAGGACTTGTACGAGCAGTGCTCGCTCCACATGACGGAATACATCGCCAATTCGGCGTCGGTGGGCCGACGGCCGAGGATTTCCTTGATGCGGACGTATTCGTCGTCCTTGAGTCCGAGTTCTTTGTACGGCTGCGCAACGTCGGGGGTGGCGACAGCGTTGGAGACGGTGTCTGTGGGTACAGAGCTAGCGGACACGAGGAATAGGTCCCTTCGATGGAGCGAAATGCCAGGGAGAGTCTATCGGGACCCGCAGACATGTACGGCATCGGTCGTGCAGGGCCGAGCGTCGCCTCGTGCGAACATCACCTGATGGACATCGCGCTGACCGAGAACGATCTGGACGAAACGGGCGTCATCGACCCGTCGATGGTGGCCAAGGGAGTCGACGTTCCGCCGAAAGCCGTCGTCTGTTTCTTCTCCGAGGTGATCGAGAGCATCTGCGCGAAAGGCGACGCCCGAGTCGTGTCGGTCATGCGCTCCGAGCACGGCGAACACCCCGTCTACGAGATCGAACGACACGGGGAGAAACTTGCCGTCTTCCACCCCGGCGTCGGTGCTCCGCTGGCGGCCCTGTTCCTCGAAGAGGCCATCGCGATGGGATGCACCCAGTTCGTGGCCGTCGGCGGCGCGGGCGCACTGTCCGACGACCTGGGCATGGGACACGTGATGGTGGTCGACAGCGCCGTCCGCGACGAGGGCACCTCGTTCCACTACCTGCCACCGGGCCGCGTGGTCGACGCCGACCCGGCAGGCGTGGCCGTACTGCAATCCGTACTGACCGACGCCGGAGTCGACTTCGTCACCGGGCGTTCCTGGACCACCGATGCGCTCTACCGCGAGACCCGTGCCCGCGTCTCCCGCCGAGTCGAAGAAGGCTGCCGAACCGTCGACATGGAGGCCTCGGCCTTCTGCGCCGTGGCCCGATTCCGCGGAGTGCGATTCGCGCAACTGCTGTACGCGGGCGATTCCCTCGCCGCCGACTGGGATCACCGCGGCTGGACCAAGGCAACAACAGTGCGCGAACAATTGTTCTGGCTCGCGGCAGATGCGTGCCTACAACTGAGCCCGATCTGAGTCTTTGGGGCACCAGCCCCCCTTCCCGCTCACCCCACC
>NZ_NOYB01000014.1:0-39536 GCF_002258235.1 Rhodococcus sp. 06-470-2
CGCCCCGCCCCCTCCCCGCCGCCCGGCCGCCCTTGGGGAGTCAATGTGACGTTCAGTGGCCTTTTCGACGGTCGATGTCACGTTGAGTGGACATTTGGGGTGGCCGAAATTGGTGAACCGTTGAGGTGCATCTAGTATCTATGTTGTGTCCGAGATGAGATCTGCCGCCGATACGGCGTATGCGACGGTCAAGGAGCTCATTGTCTCGGGGGAGCTTCCCGGCGGTGAGCTCGTCAGTGAGGGCGAGATCGCGTCGCGCCTCGAGATCAGTCGCACTCCCGTACGCGAGGCATTTCTGCGCCTTCAGGTCGAAGGATGGATGCGCCTGTATCCCAAGCGTGGGGCACTGGTGGTGCCGATCGCGGTGGGTGAAGCCGAGAGTGTCGTCGATGCGCGCAGACTGGTCGAATCGGGCAGCGTCCGAGCGTTCATCGCGGACGCCAGTGCCCGCGAATCCGTGGTGGCCGCCCTGCGCGAGAACCTGCAGCTACAACAGCAGCTGGCCGTGAACGGCACCGCCGCACAATTCAGTGCCGTCGACGCCGACTTTCATCGCACCGTCGTCCACGCCGGCGGCAACCCGTTGCTCGACGCGTTCTACGACGGACTTCGCGAGCGTCAGCGGCGGATGACGGCAGCCTCGGTGACGCGTGATCCGGGTCAGATCTCGCGCATCGTCGACGACCATCGCCGACTCACCGACCTGATCGAGGCCGGCGACGCAGACGGATTCGAGCAGGCCGTCGAACGACACATGCTCGGGGTGCACGGCCTACGACCGGACAGAGGGGGAGCACGATGAGCGAAACGCTCACGAACGATCGAGACCTCGAGCTGACTGCACGACGCTGGCTGCTGGTCGCGTCGGGCATGTTCGCCGTGGCATGGGGCGGAAACGAGTTCACGCCGTTGCTGGTGATGTATCGGCTCGATCATGGCTTCTCGGCCGTTGTGGTCGATACGTTCCTGTTCGCCTACGTCCTGGGCATCATTCCGGCGATGCTGATCTGCGGTCCGCTCTCGGATCGGCTCGGTCGACGCCCGATCATGTTGCCCGCCCCCGCAATTGCCGCGGCCGGGTCCATTCTGATCGCACTCGGACCCGACAACGCCTACATGCTCTTCGGTGGCCGTGTGCTCAGCGGCATCGCGCTCGGAATCGGTATGGCCGTGGGCGGGAGCTGGGTCAAGGAACTCTCGAGTCGCGACTCCAGCGCCAAGCCCGGTGCCGGAGCGCGCCGCGCCGCGATGTCGCTGACCGCCGGCTTCGCCCTCGGTGCCGGAGTCGCAGGCGTGCTCGCACAATGGGCACCCTGGCCGACGCACCTCGCCTACAGCGTGCACGTGGTGATCTGCATCGCCGCCGGTATCGGCATGCTCTCGGTCCCCGAAACGCGCACTGCCACAACAGCGTCGAAGAACAAGCGGCTGCTCGACGACCTGAGGATTCCGTCCGCATCGCATCGCCGATTCCTGTTCGTCGTATTGCCCTTGGCCCCATGGGTGTTCGGTGCCGCGAGCGTCGCCTACGCGGTGCTGCCGTCACTGATGGCGGACGCTCTGGCCGACGAGCCCGGTGGCGGCTATCCCGTCGCACTCTCCGCTGCGATGGCCGTGATCGCCCTCGGCTCCGGCTTCGCGATTCAGGCCGTCGGGCGTCGCATCGACACACCGGCCAACGCGCGAGGGGCACTGGTTGCACTCACTCTCCTGGTGGTCGGCATGGCCGTTGCTGCCTGGGCGGCGTCGGTGCTCACCATTGCTGCGGCGCTGATCGCGGCAGCGGTCCTCGGCTGTGGGTACGGCATGGCGTTGGTCTCGGGTCTGCAAGAGGTGCAACGCATTGCGGGCCCCGACGACCTCGCCGGCCTCACCGCGGTGTTCTATTCGCTGACCTACCTGGGCTTCGCGGTGCCCGCCGTTCTGTCGGCGCTCACCGAGACCTGGCCCGGGGTGGTCACGTATCCGATCATCTTCGGATTCGGCGCAGTGATGGCGGCGCTGTGCGGACTGGTGGTCCGGTCGAAGACATCTGCTCACTTGCCGTAGGACGGAGTCTGGAACTGTTCTGCGATCCGAGCTGCTTTCGTCGCCGGCGCATCAGCACCGCGGCACCGACCGTTCCCGCTGCGATGAGGACTACGCCCGCGGTGATACTGGCGACGCGCTCCGGCCACGGCAGTATCGTCGGCACGCTGAACATGCCCCGAAAGAACGGCTCGATCACCGCCCCAGCGGGGACGACCAGACGCGCGATCGAACCTGACGGGCCGCCGCCTCGTGCTGCGACCCCGACCAGACCCAACGGGCCGCCCATGACAAGGGCGAGAGCGAACCATACTCGGTTCCCCGCCCACACGGTCTCGTCGAACATCCCGAACAGCTGACCGACACCGTAGTGCACCACCAACGCCAGCAGACTCGCGACGATGCCCGCCGCGAATGCATGCAGCGGACGGCGGACCAGCCAGCCGGACAGGATGGGCAGGCCGGCCCATACGGCACCCGAATTCACCAACTTGCTGAAGGTCGAGCGCACGGCCAGCAATGTGTTTGCCTCAGCGGACAACTGGCTTTCGCTCGTGATGTTCGAGGCGAGCGACACGAGAGCCACCGTGATCGCGGCTGCAATGACAAGTCTCCACCACCGTTTCGCCATCAGCGGATGGTACGCAGGCATCGTGCGGTTTTCCGAACAGGCGGAGGTCGCCGCGAGTGGGTGCGGGCCGACCCGTTCGGCTCTAGGATCAGCGGCATCATGCTGCAGTCCTCGCGCACGGTCCCGCCGCATCGGGTTCCTCCGACGGTGGCGCTCGCGGGTGCAACCGTATGGAACCGGCGTGAGGCGTACTGGTTCCTGATCGCGGTGATCGTGCCGGCGGCTTGCTGGTCCGAATATCCGACGGTGGTGCCGTACGTCTTCGCGATCGTTCTGCTCGGGGCGCTGGTGTTTCGTTGCAGACGGGTTGCCTGGTGGGTGTCGATGCTGCGGTGGGGGGTGATCGCCGACGTCGAGACCGTGGACACTGCTCTGCGCGGCGACCGTAACCTTCGCCTCGCGCACGCCACGGGATGGAACGTCCAACGACGTTGGTACACAGGGGTTGTCACTCAATCCACGGTTCGGTATCGGGCCGGGGAAGCGCGCGGGCACCTGTTCGTTCGGGGATTGCCGTTCACCAACGGTGTGGTGCTCGCGCACTCGAAGCAACCGTCGTGTGCCATGGCCATCAGCGACTTCCCCTGCGATCTGCAACTGGACGGCAAGGGACGCTGGGCGGCGTCGTTCCCGAGAGGTTTCTGGCTGCAGGCACTGGCGACGTCGGCGATGTACGGCTACACCGTGGCAGGCCTCGCCCTGTCGCTCGGGTAATCGATGACGTCACCGGCAATCGGCTCCCCAGACTTGGATTCCGGCCCTCGATTGCAGGCCGATATCCGAAACTGGGGAGCCGATTCGAAGGCGCCGGGAACTACGGCAACGACGGCATCTGCTTGTCCACCAGCCATGCGTCCCACAGACTTCGGGGGCAACCGAAGCGGGAGGCGAGGTCGGTGAAGTCCGCCGTTGCGACCGTCGAGTAGCGGTACTTGGAGGTCCATTCCTGGATCAGTCCGAAGAAGCGCTCGTCGCCGATGGTGCGCCGCACGGCGTGCAGTGCCAGTGCGCCGCGCTTGTACACGCGGTCGTCGAAGATGCGGGCGGGCCCAGGATCGCTGAGCTGTAGGTCCATGGCCAGTCCGCGCTGAATGGTGTGTGCCCGCTTGGCCTTGTCGTGAGCCGTTGCGCCGCCGGAGTTCTCGGCCCAGATCCACTCGGAGTAGCAGGCGAATCCCTCGTGCAGCCAGATGTCGGCCCACTTGCCGAGGGTCAGCGAGTTGCCGAACCACTGGTGCGCCAGCTCGTGTGCCACCAGACGCTCGTAGTACCGGGAACCGGAACAGTGATTGGCACCGAAGATCGACAGCCCCTGCGCCTCGACCGGAATCTCGAGATCGTCGTCGGTCACCACCACGGTGTACGACGCGAAAGGGTAAGGGCCGTAGAGCCGTACGAACGTATCCATCATCTGCGGTTGACGACCGAAGTCGTGATCGAACTGCGCGCGCAGGCGCGGCGGAGTGATGGCCTTCATCGGCACCGGCCCCGGGCTGACGATGCGATGCTCGTACGGACCGATCTGAATGGTCGCGAGGTAACTGGCCATCGGCTCGGGCTGCTCGTACACCCAGGTGGTGCGGCTGGCGCGAGTCTGCTTGCGCACCAACGTTCCGTTGGCCACCGCGTAGTACGGCGAATCGGTGGTGATGGTGATGCCGTAGCTGGCCTTGGACACCGGATGGTCGTCGCACGGGAACCACGACGCGGCCCCGTTGGGCTGGCTGGCGACGATCGACCCTTCGGTGAGCTCGTCCCAGCCGACCTCACCCCAGAAACCGTTGATGGGCTTGGGGGTTCCGCCGTACGACACCGTCACCACCAGTGCCGCGCCCGACGCGATGGGCTTGGCGGGCGTGATCTTCAGCTTGCCGCGCTGGTGGCTGAACTTCACCGATCGCGAGCCGTTGACCGACACCTTCGACACGTTCATCGCCGGGCCGAGATCGAACGCGAACTTCGACACCGTCGCCGTGGTGACCGCGGTGATCTTCGCCTTGCCCGTCAGCCGGTTGCTCTCGACCTTGTATTCGAGATCGAGTTCGTAGCGCGAGACGCGGTAGCCCCGATTTCCGTTCTGCGGAAGGTATGTATCGATCGGATTGTCGCTGGCATCGACGTCGAACACCGGTGCCACCAGCCTGTCTGGCACGAAAGATCACCCCTCGTTTCGGTCGTCGCGGATGCGCGGGAAGGGATCCCCCTTGGCCCAGGGCGCGATCGGATTGCCCTGCCAACGAGTATGCGCGGGAACCGTATCACCGCGCATCACCAGGGAGGCAGGCCCCACCGTCGCGCTGTCACCGATTCCCGATGCAGGCAGCGCGACACAGTGTGGTCCCAGTGTTGCGCCTCTACCGAGATCGACCGTGTCCATGGACATGATCCGATCATGGAACAGGTGCGTCTGCACAACGCACCCTCGGTTGACGGTCGCACCGTCGGCCAATGTCACCAGATCGGCCTCGGGAAGCCAGTACGTCTCGCACCAGACTCCGCGGCCGATATCGGCACCGAGCCATCGCAACCACATGTTCAACACCGCTGTGCCCTCGGCGGCGCGCGCGAACCACGGCGCAGCGACGGTCTCGACGAAGGTGTCGGCCACCTCGTTGCGCCAGACGAACGAACTCCACAACGGATGGTCGGTCTTGCCGATCCGGCCCACCCACAGCCACTTCGCCAACGCCGACACCGCAGCGGCCACGAAACCGGCGACGAGCAGCACGAGGCCACTGACCAGTGCCGCCAACCAATATCCGACGGCGTCGGCGACGGCGGTCAGCCCGAACAACACTCCGAGTCCGATGCCGAACGTCACGACGACGGGAATCAACCGACACGTCTCGACGAGCGAGCGGGCGACCTTCAGCTTGCGTGCCGGATCGAACGTGCGTGACGAGTCCGCGCTACCGGCGGCTCGACGCAGCCGCACCGGCGGGCTGCCGAGCCACGACGAGCCGGACTTCGCCTTGTCCGGAGTGGCGGACAGCACGGCGACCAGACCGTTCTTCGGGACGGTTCGGCCGGGACCGGTCATGCCGGAATTGCCGAGGAACGCTCGCTTGCCCACCTTCGCATCGCCCAGATGCATCCAGCCGCCGCCGAGTTCGTAACTGGCGACCATGGTGTCGTCGGCGAGGAATGCGCCGTCGGCGACCGTGGTGAACTTGGGGATCATCAGCACCGTCGACGCCTCGACGTCCTTGCCGATCTTCGCGCCGAGCAGCCGGAGCCAATGGGGCGTCAACAGCGACGCGTAGAGCGGGAACAGGAACGTGCGCGCCGAGTCCATCAGGCGCTCGGTGGCCCACACCTGCCACCCGATGCGGCTGCGCACCGGGTGGTAGCCGCCGACGAGGCCGATGCTGAGCACCCGCACCGCAACGACGGTGATCAGCGCGAACACCGCCAACGACACCAGCGTCGCCACGGGCAACATCACCAGACCACGCTCGAAGGCGTCGAGCACGGAGTCGGCGGTGTGAATCCACCAGCCCATCAGCACCAGGCTGACGCCGATCGAGAACAAAGCCATGCCGGACAGGAACAGAGATGCGACGCCGTAGGCGAATACCCAATGGGTTGCGCGTGGTGGAGCTTCCGCGGGCCACGGATGATCGGCCTTGCCGACCTTCTGAGCCGGCGAACCGGACCACATCTGGCCGGCCTTCACGCGTCCGACGACGGCGGAGCCTGCCGTGACGACCGCGTTCTTGCCGACCTTGGTGCCGGGCAGCAGCGTCGAGCGGGCACCGACGGTGGCACCGGCACCGATCTCGATGCCGCCGATGTAGACGAGATCGCCGTCGATCCAGTGACCGGACAGGTCCACCTCGGGCTCGATGGAGCAGCCGTCACCCAACTCGAGCAAGCCGGTGACCGGCGGCAGGGTGTGCAGGTCGACGCCCTTGCCGATCTTGGCACCGAGAGCGCGCGCGTAGTAGACCATCCACGGTGCGCCCGACAGGTTCGACGCACCACTGGCATCGGTCAATCTCGTTGCGGCCCAAAGCCTGATGTGCATGCTCCCGCCGCGCTTGTACGCGCCCGGTTTCAGCCCGGCCAACAGGATGCGCGATCCGATCACCGAGATCGCCATGCGGCCGACCGGGGTGATGAACAGGACGAATGCCAGGAGCACCCACCACCAGGACAGCGTCGGAGCCCAGGGCACGTCGCCGAACCAGGACATGACGTTGAACAGCAGTCCGAGCCAGGTGACCCACTGCAATCCGGTTAGGGTGGTCAACGGAACCGTTGCCGCGATCTGCGCCCATTGCGCGGTGCGCGAGGTCGGGGCGACTTCACGGGGAATGGCCTCGACGACCGGCTTCAGGTCGTCGAGATACTGCGCCAGCGAACCCAGCCGCGGGTGGTCGTAGAGCTGCGCGACGGTGATCTCGGGGAACCGCTCGCGCAGCGCCGTCACCAATTGCGCGGCCGACAGCGAACCGCCACCGTTGGCGAAGAAATCGGCGTTCTCGTCCGCGATCTGCGCGCCGAGGATGTTGGTCCACAGTTCGGCCACCCACCCCGCCGTGCCGCCGAGCGAGGAGGCACCCGCCATGCCGGGCAGGGGCCACGGCAGCGCATTGCGGTCGACCTTGCCCGAGGTACGCGTTGGCATCTCGTCGACCAACGCCAGGCGTGGAACCAGCGCCGCAGGCAACTGTTCGGCGAGCAACTCGCGAGCGGCTTCGAGATCGAAATCGGGGTTGGTGCTCGCGAGATACCCGACGAGCACCGAGTTACCGGCAGCCGTCTTGCGGATGGCGGCCGCCGCACCGCCGACGCCCGGAAGTGCTTGCAGCGCATTGTCTATCTCGCCGAGCTCGATGCGTCGACCGCCGAGCTTGACCTGGTCGTCGGCGCGACCCTGGAACAACAGACCTTCGAGCTCCAGCTTGACCAGATCGCCGCTGCGATACGCCCGTTCCCACCCGAGGGACGGCATGGGCGCGTACTTCTCGGCGTCCTTGGCCGGGTCGAGATACCGAGCGAGTCCGACGCCCCCGATGACCAGCTCGCCGACTTCGCCGACCTGCACCGGGGTGCCGGACGCGTCGACGACAGCGAGGTCCCACCCGTCGAGGGGGAGCCCGATCCGGACCGGACCCTTGCCGTCCATGATCGCCGCACACGCGACGACCGTCGCCTCGGTGGGGCCGTAGGTGTTCCAGACCTCACGGCCCTCGACGGCGAGCCGCTCGGCCAACTCCGGCGGGCAGGCTTCGCCGCCGAAGATGAGCAGCCGCACCGCTTCCAGAGCCACCGCGGGCCACAGCGACGCCAGCGTCGGGACCGTCGAGACGACACTGATGTCGCGGGAGACGAGCCACGGGCCGAGGTCGAAGCCGGACCGCACCAGAGACCTGGGCGCGGGAACCAGACACGCTCCGTGCCGCCACGCCAGCCACATCTCCTCGCACGACGCGTCGAACGCCACCGACAATCCGGCCAGCACTCGGTCGCCCGGACCGAGCGGATCCTTCTGCAGGAACATGCGGGCCTCGGCGTCGACGAACGCCGCTGCGTTGCGATGACTGACGGCAACGCCCTTGGGAGTGCCCGTCGAACCCGAGGTGAAGATGACCCACGCGTCGTCCTGCGGGGTGGGCGGTCCGGCATTGTGTTCGGAGAGGTCGTGCTGAGGAACGTCCTGCTTGGGGGCAGTACCGGCCGCGATGCCGCCCGCGGTGACGATGGCCGTCACCTGCGCCTCGCCGAAGACCAACTCGGCCCTCTCCTCGGGGTCGTCCGCGTCCACCGGCACGTAGGCAGCACCGACCGCGAGGATCGACAGGATCGCGACGTAGAGGGAGAACGAACCCGACGGCATGCGGATTCCGACGCGATCGCCGCGCCTGACACCGGCGTTGGCGAGCCACTGAGCGCCCTCGGCGATGTCGTCCAACAACTCGGAGTAACTGACCGACACGGCACCGTCGTCGATCGCGGGGGCGTCGGGGAAACGATGTGCCGTGTCGCGGAGGATGTCGATGAGCGTCCGGGCGGGTGGAGCCTGCGGCGAGCGAAGAAACGCCGCCGGGGCAGGTGCTGTGTCCGCGCTCGAACCCGGCAGATCGTTCTCTCGATGCACAGACAACCGGGCGTCCTTCTCGTTCGTTGCAAGTAACTCTGCGTTGGCAAGTGATTCTGTGGTGCTGGCGAGCAGCAGCGCCGTTGGTTATCTCACGTTCTGTTTGCCAGCAGGTGAACGAGCGCGCCTTCCCACCGCGGGAATCCTACTGCGGCGCAGGGGCGAGTCCCGGCTTGACAAAACGGCAGCGAGTTTGCGAGTGTCTTTCCCACGGTCACGAGTACCAGCATCAAGCCCCGGCTAGCTGGTCGGCAACCCTCCTCCGCGGTGGGGTGCTCCGGGTGACGACCAGGCTGATGCCGGAAAACCGGCGCGGCAAGCGCGGACTCGTTCACCACGTCCTTCGGTTGCGGGTCCCTCGAACGTGAGGGCTTGATCTGTCATGACATCTGTACTCTCCCGCCCCTGTGCTCCTTTTGCCCCTGTTTCGGGCACGGATCTACAGGTACCGCTGGTCCACGGCGGCACATGCACTTACGCGAACTTCGATTACGCCGCCAGCGCGCCGGCCCTGGACGCGGTGACCGATCGGATCGCCGAACTGCTGCCGTTCTACTCGAGCGTGCATCGGGGTGCCGGCTACGCCTCACGGGTCTCGACGGCGGCGTACGAGAAGGCTCGGGTGACGGTCGCTGATTTCGTTGGTGCGCACAGTGATTCGGTGGTGGTGTTCACGCGGAACACCACCGACTCGCTGAACCTGCTGGCCGCCTGCGTGCCGGGCTATACCGTGGTGCTCGACATCGAACACCACGCGAACCTGCTCCCGTGGCGCGATCGACGAGTGGTGGTGGCGGCATCGACCCTCGCCGAGACCATCACGCGGCTCGACGTGGAGCTCGCCGCGAAACCTGCTGCACTACTGGCGATCACGGGCGCATCGAACGTCACCGGTGAGGTACTTCCCATCGCGGAACTCGCAGCACTGGCGCACCGGCACGGCGCACGCATTGCGGTGGACGGCGCCCAGCTGGTTCCGCATCGGCGGGTCGACATCGCCGCACTCGGCGTGGACTATCTCGCGTTCTCGGGGCACAAGCTCTACGCCCCGTTCGGCGCGGGAGTGCTTGTGGGCACACGTGATTGGCTCGACGCCGGTGAGCCGCACCTGGCCGGCGGCGGCGCGGTGCGCAGCGTGACCATCGACAACACCGACTGGGCTCCGGCACCGCAGCGGCACGAGGCGGGCACCCCCAACGTCCTCGGCGTTGTGGCTCTCGCTGCGGCCTGCGAGGCCATCGCCGGATTCGACGATGCCGAGCTGCAGGCGCACGAGCAGGAATTGTCGTCCCGACTGCGGCGCGGCCTGGCGGATCTGGACGGCGTCGAGCAGCTCCGGGTCTGGGCCGACGCGCCCGACAGTGTCGGCATCGTCACCTTCACCGTTGCCGGACGCGATCCCGGTGAGGTGGCCGCGTACCTGTCCGCCGAACACGGAATCGGCGTGCGCGACGGCAAGTTCTGCGCACACCCGCTGCTGAGCCGGCTGGGGCACGCGGCCGGAGCGGTTCGAGCCAGTATCGGCCTCGGCAGCTCGTCGGCCGATGTGGACCGACTCGTCGACGCTCTCGCCGCCCTGGTCGAGTCGGGACCGAACTGGCACTACGCGGAGGACGCCGGCTGGTGGAACCCGGTACCCGACCCGCGGCCCTTCCCCGAGCTGGCCGACGGGGCCGCCGGGGTTGGATCCCCGTGCAGCCCCGCAGGCCGTTAGCATGGCGTCATGACCGTGAGTGTCGTGTGGACGGGCAACCGTCACTGGAGCAACAGATACGTGGATCTGTGCCGCACTGCGTCCGGGTCGTGTTCGAGTTCGGCTCCGCTCCGACCGAATGCGTTCACCGACTTCCAGAAACAGGACCACCACTCATGTCGCACAACTTCACCCGTGTCGCCGTCGAATTCTCTGCAGGTTGGACCGAACTGACCCTGCCGTCGGACGGTGACGTAGTCCGGATCCAGGCCTCCGACCTGCGCGAATCCCAGCAACACCGGGCCCGGGTGCGGGCCGAGGCAGTCGAGCGCGGCGAATCTGCCGACAGCGCAGCAGTGTTTCTCGACCTCGAGATCCACATCGCAACCGATGCCCGGACAGCACGTCGGGAATTCGCCGCATTGGACGCGCCGACCAGCCCGGCGTCCATCCGCTACGTCGGAACACCGGCGGGCCTGGCCAGTTTGATCTCCGATGTCACCGCGGCCGATGTGGCCGACGGCGTGACGCTGACGGTGCCAGGCGATGTCGCTCGCCAGTCGGTACTGATCAACAACGCAGTGTTGCCGCTGCTCGAATCGCGCGGCACCCGACTCGACATCGACGTCGTCGACTCGGTCCTCGGCGCACCGATCGCCCCGACACTCGCGTCCTGAGCCCCGACAGTGGGGCAGGGTCAGGTGACGTCGATCGCCAGACCCGCGGTGATGCGCACCAACTCGGGGAACGTGGACCGAAAGATCGTGTTGGTGTGACCGGCGGCCGCCCACACCTCGGCGTACCCGGCCAGATCCTGGTCGACGAACGTGTCCAGATTGGTGGGGTGGCCGACCGGTGCGATGCCCCCGATCGGCTGCCCGGTTGCGTGCTTGGCCGTGTCCAGGGGCGCGCGCATCAACGTCCCGCCCAGACGCTCACCGGTGTGCTCGAGATGAACGTTGTGTGCACCGGAAACCAGTAGCAGTACCGGCTCGTCGTCGAGCAGAAACACCATCGACTTCACGATCGCACCCACTTCGACGCCCAGCGCCGCGGCAGCATCGGCGGCGGTGTGCGTGCCCTCAGGGCTGTTGACCACCACACCGTGATGGCCGCGAGAGATCAGAGTATCGGCAACATGGGCTGCATTCGGATGAAGTAGCCGGGTCATGTGCCAACCCTATTGCCCCGCGACCGTTTACGCAGATGCTTGCTTATCCGGTCATTCCGCAGGCTCCACTCCCGCTCTACTGGGTCGTTCCTGCAGGCTCCACTCCCGCCCTACTGGGTCATTCCGCAGGCTCCACTCCCGCCCTACTGGGTCGTTCCTGCAGGCTCCACTCCCGCGAGATCACCGAACAGTCTCAATCGCGCCATCCCGCCGTCGGGGAAGATGTCCATGCGCACCTCGGAGACCGGGGTGTCGTGGGTGAGCACGAAGCGATGCCGGGTGTCGGGCTGCAGCGTCGTACGTGGCAACAGTTCGATCCACTCGCCGTCGCCGAGCCGGCCACGCAGAGACGCCGCACCGGGCGCGTTTCCGAGGAAGCAGGTGGTGTCGAGTTCGGCCAGAGAGATGAGCCCGGTGCCGGCGAGCTGCACCTGGACCCAGTCGTTCGCCTCGTTGCGTCGACGCGAGGTCTCCCAGCCTTCACCCATCGACCGTGGGGGTCCGGGGAAGAGCAGGTTGTTGGGCGAGCTGTAGAACATGTTCGAGCATGCCGAGACGTACGCGCCGTTCTCGAGTGCAGCCAGGTCCACCGGCCCGGCAGCGAGAAATTTCGGGTCGGGCTTGCCGCGGCCGAGCACCCGCAACCGCGCCACTCCGCCGTCGGGATAGATCGACAGCTTCACGTGCGTCCACCGAGCATCGGAGGCGACGGTGAACCTGTTCTCGCTGTCGCCGTCGACCGAGCTGCGCGGGACGATCGTGGTCCACTCCGTCTGGGTGTGAAGCTCCTCCGGTGACGGAAAGCCGTCGACCTCGGCGGCCTCGATCGAGATCTCCGGCGGATAGTTTCCGGTGAACCATGCGGTGTCGACGACCACCGCCGAGACGACACCCGGCGCTCCGAGACGAACGATGGCCTCGTCGTAGCCGGCCTCGCGTCGGCGTCGTGTCTCCCACCCGTCGTAGATCTGGCCCTTGTGTCCGAACGTCGCCGTCGAGTAGTCGGCTTTTCCGGGCCGGACGAGATTCTCCTTCTCCGCGAACGTCTCGTCGTTCGCCCACACGACTGCGCCTCCGAGTGTGCGGACGGCGAGATCGGGCAGTGGCAAGGGGAAGTTGGCGGTCATGGGATCACACTTTACTGGTCGCGCGTGGAGCCACCGGGTTGTGTGCGGACCGGCGACGCAGTGCTGCCGCGCCCATCAGCAGCGTGCCGATCACGATGTACAGAGCAAGTGCGAGTGCGGGTTGCCCCAGCCCGGTGCCGGAGAAGTACACGATGCTGCGCACGCCCTCGGTGCCGATGCCCGGAGTGATCCACCGACCGATGGAAGCGTAGAGCGAGGGCAGGACGTCTGCCCCGAAAGCGCCTCCTGCGCTCGGGTTTCCGAGAATCACGAACAGTACGATCGCGGCCGGAACCGCGGCGACCCCGATCAGTGCGCGCAGGCCCATGGTGAACAGACCGGTGGCGAAGACCACGCCGGTACCCAGTAATGCGAGCGGAAACCAATGGCCGGCAAACGTTTCCAGGGCATGGGTGGTGAGGAAGGCGCCGAGTGCACCCGAGGCGACGGCGTAGGCAGCGAGAATCCCGACGTGCGAACAGGTTTCGCGACGCGACTGTGGTGCCCCGATCAGCAGTCCGAAGGCTGCCGCCAGCAGGTAGCCGCCGACGACCCAGCCGACCGAGAGGTAGAAGCCGGACAGCCCCCGGTTGTCGTGTACGCCCACCGGAATCTCGTCGCGGACCACGAACTGGCGACCCTGCGAGGCCTCGACCTCGGTGAAGATCGAGTCGAGGGCGGTGGCCACGGAACTGCCCGCCGCGCTCGCGGTGATGAGGGTGTCCGTTCCGTTGGCACCGATGACGTACGCCCCGAGAATGTCTCGGTCGCGGAGCATTGAACGGACCTCTGCGGTGTCGGCTGCGGTGCGTGCCGCGAGCGGGGTGCCGTCGATGGCGTCGAGGCGGTCGGCGGTCTGCTGGTCCAGCCCCTCGGGGAGGCCGGGCTCGGTCACCACCGCGATGGGGATGGCGTGCGGCGTCGGCTGATGGAAGGCCGAGACGTAGCTGAGGATGAAGCCGAGCTGAAGTACCAGCACCGCGGCAGCGAGCAGTGACATCTTGCGCATGGGTGACTCCTGAATCTTGTCGATACCCGAGGTATTCAATACTCTAGGTATCGTGAATGCGGAGGAGCAAGAAAAGTGGGGGCCGACACAGGATCGGCGACGACCCCAACGCACCGACGTTCGGGACCGACTGCTCGCCGCGGCAGCCGACGAATTCACCGAACGTGGCTATGCCGCAGCGAAACTCACCGATATCGCCGACAGAGCCGGCTTCACCAAGGGAGCCGTCTATTCCAATTTCGAGTCCAAGCAGGCGCTGTTCGCCGAACTGCTCGCCCGCCGTTCCCTCGACCTCGCCGCCCGCGTACTGGCCCACGTATCCGATCTGGACTCCGGTGCAGCGGCAGGAGCGGGCGGCGGCGAAATAGCGTCCTGGGTGGTGGCCGAACCCCGGTGGCCCCTGCTGACCGTCGAATTCGGCATCCTCGCCGGACGCGACCCTGCCGTCGCCGAGCGCTACCGCACCGACCGTCGCGCGCTGCGCGGGGAGCTCGAACGCCTCATCGCCGAGCACGCAGGGCGGTGGGGAGTCGGCAAGAACTTCGATGCCCGACGCCTCGCGACGTCACTGGCGGCATTGATCTCCGGATTGGCCGTCGAACATTCGGTGGATCCGGAGGAGATCGACGAGGGAGTCATCGCCGACGCGGTGTCGGAGTTGTTCGCGGGAGCGATAGCCAGAACACATCTCGATTGAGCGAGACCGCACCGGGTAACCGCACAAGATGAATGCCCAGAATCCAGACCCCGACGTCACCACAGGACTCGAAGCGGGAGGCGGCGTCACGCCAGGAGACACCCCGCCCGCCGAAACCGGAATCGGCGGTCCGAATCACGAGCCGCCGCAGCGCAGCCGGGTGATGCCCATCGTCGTCATCTGCGTCGTGGCATTGCTGGCGATCCTGATCGCCGGTGGACTGATCGGTCGCGTCGTCGGTTTGTTCGGCTGATCCCCGACCGAGCTCAGTACTGGGGCCAACCGCCTTCGGGCCCCAGCAGGCGATCCAATCTGGTGTGGTTGATCTTCGCCAGCTCGTCGCGCATGATCTTGCGCTCGGTCTGATCGTCGTTGTCGAGGCGATGGCCCAGATCGACCAGGATGTCTCGCGGCTCGAAGCCCTCGGGCTCGAACAACCGGCTGGACGCGTACGGGTAACCGAACCGGTCCTCGTACGCCCTGGCCGCAGTTCCCAGTGCCCCGCGAGTGTCGGTGTCCATGGCCGCGCACACCTTGCTCGGCTCCGGTAGCGTCGCGGCGAGCGAATCCACATCCCCGTCCGAGAGTTCGGTCAGTTCCGCGTCGGCTGCGGCGAACAGGTCAGCCCGTGAGCGGTACCTGCGGCCGTCTGCCACCCTGGACGCCCACGCCACCGAGCAGCAGCACTCGTACAGCGCATGGACCGCCTTGCGGCGCGGCAGATCGTTGAACGTCTCCAGGCCCAGTCCCTGATGCATCAACATGAGTCGATGATGGGCGCGATTCGATGCATGTACCAGAGCTGAGCAGGGACTTAGCGCAGACGTTACGCGCCGTAACATGCGGTGCAGCATTGTGCGACGCTGCCGCTAGGCTCGCAGGCATGACGGAACGAACCTGGAACGCCTTCTCCGTGGAGATCGCGGACCACATCGCGAACGTGACACTTCTCGGACCGGGCAAGGGCAACGCCATGGGCCCGGACTTCTGGAGCGAAAGCCCCGAGCTGTTCGCGCAGCTCGACGCCGATCCCGAGGTTCGGGCTGTCGTGCTCGCGGGCTCGGGTAAGAACTTCACCTACGGACTCGACCTCGCAGCGATGGCAGGAACATTCGGTCCGCTGATGGCCGACAAGGCATTGGCCGGTCCCCGAACGTCGTTCCACGACACCATCAAGACGATGCAGAAGGCCATCAACGCGGTTGCCGACTGCCGCAAACCCGTCGTCGCGGCGGTTCAGGGCTGGTGCATCGGCGGCGGCGTCGACCTCATCACCGCCGCGGACGTGCGGTACGCGAGCGCCGACGCGAAGTTCAGCGTGCGCGAGGTCCGGGTCGCGATCGTCGCGGACATGGGGTCGTTGGCCCGACTGCCCGCGATCATCGGCGATGGCCACATGCGTGAGCTCGCTCTGACGGGCAAGGACATCGATGCCGCGCGCGCCGAGAAGATCGGCCTGGTCAACGACGTGTTCGAGGACCACGACGCCACCGTGGCCGCTGCTCGTGACTGCGCCGCCGCCATCGCTGCGAATCCGCCTCTGGTGGTGCAGGGCATCAAGACCGTGCTCGACCATTCCCGATCTTCCAGCGTCGACGACTCGCTTCGCTACGTCGCGGCCTGGAACGCCGCCTTCCTCGCCTCGCACGATCTCACCGAGGCGATCACCTCGGTGTTCGAGAAGCGACCGGCGCAGTTCACCGGTAACTGACGTGGTCGAGTTCGCCGAGGAACTGGGCACGCAGCTGGTTCGGCTGCAACGCTTGCGCGAGCGGAACATCGCCCAGATCTCGTCTTCGGGCGGTGTCGACGGGGCTGCTTACGTATGCTTGTTCCGCCTGCTGCGCGACGGGCCGATGAGATCCAGTGAGCTGGCCACGATGGTGAACTCGGATCCGTCGACGGTGAGCAGGCAGGTGGCTCAACTGGTCGAACGGGGGCACGTCGAGCGTGTGCCCGACCAGAGAGACGGAAGGGCCTTCGTTCTCGCCGTGACGCAGTCCGGGCGGGACGTGGCCGCGGCAATTCAGCAACGCCGTACCGAATCTCTCGGTCGGGTGATCGAGGGGTGGGATCGCGAGGACCGGGCGTCACTGGTCGCTTTGCTGGATCGTTTCTTGACCGATTACGAAGAAATGAGACCGGACCTTCCGGCCCGACGCGCAGGTAGCGTCTGAGCCGCCGACAGTCGACAAGGGATCGTTTCGTAGAGGTGCGCGACGAGTCGGGACAACCGGTTCGGACGGAGGGGGCGCGGTGCCAATGGATCGCGATCGACCGCCGCACGGTCCGGCGAGCGGACCGCGAGTCGGTTCGGTGAGGCTCGAACGTCGCGTCGCGCTCGGGATCGCCGCCTTGGTTCCCTCGTTCGGTCTGATCGGGGCCATCGCGATGTTCTCCGACGACGGTCCCGCGTGCACGACCGCGAAGGTCGTCTGTCTGCTGGTGCTGATCTCGACCGTCCCGGTGGGAGTGTGGTGGCTTCGGCGTTCGCTGGATGCGTCGCACATGCCCGGGTGGTTCGTGGTGTACGCCGACGTGGGCGTCGCAGCGATGTTGCTCACCTTCGCCGGCCGCGACCTGGCTCTGAACGGGGCGGCCCTGTTCGCGGTGATCGGCATCTACATCGTCTACTTCGCCCGGCGGCGAGTGCTCGGATTCCACATGCTGTTCGTCAATGTGACGGTCGTGGTTCTGGCGGCGCTGGCGCTGGCGGAGGACACTCACGATCTGGCGTCGACCGCCGCCAGGACCCTCGCGACACTGCTGGTGGTCAATTCGGTGCTGGTGTTTCGCGCCGTGATTCAGCATCAACTCGATCTCGCCAACACCGACTCGCTGACCGGCCTGCTCAACAGGCGCGGCCTCGAACTGCGGTTCGAACGCATGATGGCCTCGCTCGACGCGGATCGTTCGGTGGCGTTGATGGTGGTCGATCTCGATCAGTTCAAACAGGTCAACGACACCTACGGCCATGCAGTGGGCGACCGCGTGCTGCGTCGCACGGCTCGTAGATTGAAGAGCGCCACGGGGGCGCGGCCGTGTGTGGCCCGCACCGGAGGTGAGGAATTCACCATCGCGCTGCCGGTCACGGAAGCCGCGGCGCACTCGATTGCCGACGAGATCCGCGAATCCGTCCACGATTCGCTCGACGACGTACCGGTGACGGTCAGCGTCGGTGTGGCGATGATCAACGGCAGCCGCTGGTCGGACGCAGCAGAGTCGGGTGACGGGGAGGACCTGCTGCACAACGTTCTGCTCGACGCCGACGCCGCAATGTACGAGTCCAAGCACGCGGGCGGAAACAGAGCGACGGTGTATGCCGGCGAATGATCCGCCGGCGTACACCGTCGTCGTTCGGGGAAGAACGTGTGACTTCCGTCAGCGCAAGGCGCTCTTGGGGTCGTTCCACAGCTGATCGGTGAAGTCCTCCAACGCGACGAGCACGATGGTGTCCTCGGTGCGGCGCAGAATCGACTTGCTGGCGCGGACCTGCACGATATCGCCGGTCTTGTCGGTCATCCGCCACAGAGAATCCGCGCGGGTGGCCACCGTGGTGAGGAACATGTCCGCGACATTGACGCCCTCCGGTGCCCGGTCGGGGAAGATGTCGTGCAGGTGGAAGTCCTCCCGCTCGGTGCGGTCCAGGCCGAACAGATCGTCGAAGGCCTCGTTCGCGAACACGATGGCACCGGTGGGATCGACGGCAAGGATCGGCACCGGAATTCGGTCGAGGACGACCGTGACCGGCAGATCGGGAAACTGCGTCGGATCCGAGATCGGTCGCGAATCCAGATTGCGCCGATCACCGTTGGAAGTGCTGTCGGTCATGCGTTTCCCCAAACTAGTTTCGTCGGCGTTCGGCCGAGGGCGAGGTGTGTGATGCCGAAACGATCAGTGCTCCGGATTGTCCGCCAAGCGCTTGAATGATGCAGCGATTTCGGCCTCTGCCTCTGCGCGGCCCACCCAGTCTGCCCCGGTGACGTGCTTGTTGGGTTCGAGATCCTTGTAATGGACGAAGAAATGCTTGATCGCATCGAGCTCGAACGTCGAGACGTCGCTCAGATCCTGGATGTGGTCCCAACGAGTGTCGCCTGCGGGAACGCACAGCACCTTGTCGTCGCCGCCGGCCTCGTCGACCATCTTGAACATCGCCACGGGACGGGCTTCGACGATGACGCCGGGGAACACCGACTCGGGCAGCAGAACCAGTGCGTCGAGCGGATCGCCGTCCTCGCCGAGCGTGTTCTCGATGAAGCCGTAATCGGCTGGATACGCCATCGCGGTGTAGAGGTAGCGATCGAGTCGAACACGTCCGGTGACGTGGTCGACCTCGTACTTGTTGCGCTGCCCCTTGGGGATCTCGATGGTGACGTCGAACGGCACGTGCAGTCCTCACTGTCTTCGTTCGGGCCCGACCGGGCCCGAACCGTTGCGAATGTGTCGATGGTGGCGGCGCAAGGCTACCGGACCCGAGGATACTGTTGACTGAACGATCGTGGGTACGACCACGGCAGATACGGAGGAACAGTGGCGGGGCTGACACGACGGTTCCTCGGCCCCACAGCGGGCCGACGGCGCAGGAAGAAGCGCGTGATCCTGACGCTGTGTGCGCTGTTCGTCGTGATCCTCGCCGCGACGACCGCCGCCCTCGTGTTGCCGTCGGTGTCCGACGGAGCCGAGACCGCGATCGAGCCCCCACCCGAGACGGTGCTGCCCGACCCTGCGATCACCCCGTTCCCGGAATCGGCACCGGTGCCGAACTCGGCAGCTCTGGCAGCTGCGCTGGCCCAGGTGGTCGACGATCCCGCCCTCGGCACGTTCACCGGCACCGTCGCCGACGCACGGACCGGTCAGGTGCTCTGGTCCCAGAACCCCGACACTCCGATGACGCCTGCCTCGACCACCAAGGTCCTCACCGCTGCCGCGGCGATGCTCGCGCTCCCGGCCGATCACCGCGTCACCACCCGCGTGGTCCAGGGCAACGGCGAGGGCAACATCGTGCTGATCGCGGGCGGCGACCCCACACTCACCGCGCTTCCGGTCGGAACCGACGGGTTCTATCCGGGAGCGGCGCGCATCGACGACCTGGTGGAGCAGATTCGGCGCAGCGGAACGGTGGTGCGCAGCATCGGCGTCGACACCTCCGTCTATTCCGGTGACACGATGGCGCAGGGCTGGTTCCCCGCCGATATCGCCGCCGGTTCCATCACACCGATCGAACCGATCATGCTCGACGGCGGACGATCGGACCCACTCGTCGACGAGTCGCCGCGCAGCACAACCCCGGCGCTGGACGCAGGCCGCGCACTGGCCGCTGGGCTGGGCGTCGACCCGGCAGCGGTGACGATCGGCAAGGCCGTCGACGGGGCCGATCAGATCGCATCCGTCGAATCCGCGCCGCTGCGGAACCGATTGCAGCAGATGATCTATCGCTCCGACAATGTCCTCGCCGAGGCCGTAGGACGCGAAGTCTCTCTCGAAATGAACACGGCGGCAAGCTTTTCCGGAGCGGTGGCGTCGATCGGGCAGACCCTGTACTCGGCAGGCTTCGACATGGCCGGACTCACGCTCGAGGACGCCAGCGGACTGTCGGTCGACGGCAAGATTCCGGCCAGGCTGCTCGATCAGGTGTTGACGTCGGCAGCGGGAACCGAGCAGCCGTCGCTGCGTCCGATGCTCGACTATCTTCCTGTGGCCGGCGCGACCGGAACCCTGACGGATCGGTACGCCTCGGGGGATCGAACCGGAGCGGGCTGGGTTCGCGCCAAGACCGGAACCCTTTCTGCTGCAAGCGCTTTGGCGGGGTACGTCGTCGACGTCGACGGCCGCATCCTGACCTTCGCGCTGATGTCCAACGACCGGCCGCCCGACGTCAGTCGTCCCGCCCTCGATGCCGTCGCATCGACCCTGAGATTGTGTGGTTGCCAGTGAACACGGACGCAGCAACGAAGGCCGAAGACGGCGAATCCACGTCCGGTTTCGCCGGTGCCGTCGACTGGTCGGTGGCGGCGAAGACCGGAGCGAAGCTGGCCCGCCCGGGTCCGGCCACTTCGCGCTACACCGCCGATGCGGCCGTGGAAGAGCTTGCCGCCGCATCGATTCGGGCCGAGGGGCCGGTTCGCGAGACCACCGGCCTGGCCGACGGCCTCCCCGTGCCCGACGCCCAGGTGGTCGACCGTGCCGGCTGGATCGCCGCGGCCGCGTCGTCGATGAAGCACCTGACCGGAGACGACGACGGTACGCCGCCGTCCGGTCTGCTCGGCGGAAAGCCGGCCGGACTGCAGGCCGGAGCGATGCTGGCCTTCCTGTCCAGCGCCATTCTCGGACAGTACGACCCCTTCACCGGCGAGAACGGAACGCTGCTTCTGGTCGCGCCCAACGTGATTGCCGTCGAGCGGGCGCTTCGTGTGTCGCCGAGCGACTTCCGGTTGTGGGTGTGCCTGCACGAGGTGACGCACCGAGTGCAGTTCTCCTCCGCGCCGTGGCTCGGCGGCTACATGCGCGAGAACGTCGGGGTGCTCTCCGACGGCACCGACGAACCGCTGACAGATGTCGCCAACCGGCTGACCGGTGCGCTGAAGGCCCGCAAGAATCCGAGCGGGTCCACCAGGTCCGAGGACGCAGGCATCGTCGGACTCCTGCGTGCCACCCAACCGCAGCCCCAGCGCGACGCCATCGACCGACTCCTGGTGCTGGGCACCCTGCTCGAAGGCCACGCCGACCACGTGATGGACGCCGTCGGACCGGCCGTCGTGCCGACCGTGACGCAGATCCGCGGTGCGTTCGATCAGCGCAGGCAACGCAAGGTGAACCCGCTGCAACGCGTCGTCCGGGCACTGCTCGGCATGGACGCGAAGATGGCGCAGTACGTGCGCGGCAAGGCGTTCGTCGATCACGTCGTCGCCACGGTGGGGATGGAACGCTTCAACGCCGTGTGGACCGGGCCCGACACACTGCCGTTGCTGTCGGAGATCGAGGACCCCGACGCCTGGATCGCCCGAGTTCTGGGCTGATGCCCACGCGGCTACCCGAAGGCCCCGCGCTGCTCGAGGTCAGGCATGCGGTCCGCGCGTGGCTCGCCGCCCACCCCGGTCCTGTCGCCGTCGCGTTGTCCGGTGGAGCGGATTCGTTGGCGTTGACCGCGGCGACCGTGGCGGAGGCTCCGGGTGTGCTCGCGTTGATCGTCGATCACGGTCTGCAGGCCGGCTCGGCGCAGGTGGCCTCGACTGCGGCGGCGCACGCTCTCGAGTTCGGTGTCGCCGACGCGCGGGTTCTGACGGTGCAGGTGAGCGGTTCGGGAGGGATGGAAGCAGCCGCCCGCCGAGCCAGGTACGACGCGTTGAACCGGGCCCGCGGCGATGCGTCGGTGCTGGTGGCGCACACCCTCGACGATCAGGCCGAAACGGTGCTGCTCGGGTTGGGGCGCGGATCGGGACCGCGGTCGATCGCCGGGATGGCGGCATTCGATGCGCCGTGGGGCCGGCCGCTGCTCGGAGTCAGGCGCAGCGTGACCCGGGCTGCCTGCGTCGAGCTGGGGATCGAGCCGTTCGAGGATCCGCACAACATCGACACCGACTTCACTCGGGTTCGGTTGCGTCACGAGGTCCTGCCCCTGCTCGAGGACGTACTCGGCGGTGGTGTCGCCGCTGCACTCGCGCGGACCGCCGAGCAGTTGCGCGAGGACGGCCTGGTCCTCGACGCGATGGCCGAGTCCGTCGTCGATACCGATGCGCCGGACCTCGAGGTCGCTGCACTCGACCCGCTCGCTCCCGCCGTTCGCAGGCGAGTGCTGCGTCGATGGTTGCTCGGCCGAGGTGTGACGTCGCTGACCGACCGGCAGATCCGGGCCGTCGATGCCCTCGTCGGACGGTGGACGGGTCAGGGCGGAGTCGCGCTGCCAGGAGGAACGTCCGACGCCAGGTTGGTGTGCTCGCGTCGGCATGGCAGGCTGAGCGTCGGCCTGGAGAACGAATGAAGGGAAACCCCGTGTACGAGGGCGACATCGAATCGGTTCTCATTTCCGAGGAACAGATCAAAGCACGCACTGCAGAACTCGCAGAAGAGATCGCCCAGCGGTATCCCGAAGGCTCGCCGGAAGGTGACCTGCTCCTGGTCGGCGTCCTCAAGGGCGCGATCATGTTCATGACCGACTTCGCGCGCGCATTGCCCATCCCGGCGCAGCTCGAGTTCATGGCGGTCAGCTCCTACGGGTCGTCCACCTCGTCGTCGGGCGTCGTCCGGATCCTCAAGGACCTCGACCGCGACATCACCGGACGCCACGTGCTGATCGTCGAGGACATCATCGACTCCGGTCTGACGCTGAGCTGGCTCAAGCGCAACCTCGCGACCCGCTCGCCTGCCTCGTTGTCGGTGGTGACGTTGCTGCGCAAGCCCGACGCCATCAAGGTCGACGTGGAGGTCGCGAACGTGGGCTTCGACATCCCCAACGAATTCGTCGTCGGCTACGGCCTCGACTACAACGAGCGCTACCGGGACCTGCCGTACATCGGCCTACTCGATCCCAAGGTCTACAGCTGAGTTCGTTCGTTCGGTCCACCCCGCCCGCGTGAATGGACCATTGCCGCGCGGAGACGCATGCAATGGTCCATCGATGCGGATAAGGTGCCCATCAGGTGGGGAACTGCCGGGGGAGTGCAGTCGTTGGAGGGGAAGGAGCGTCGACGCAAACAGGTGCGTGGACGCACAGCGCCAGGTAAGAGCGAGTCAGATGTCCGAGTCTCGCGCTAGCCTGGAGTATCCGGCGGGCAGGGAGCAGCCAGCGCGCTGGAGCGGACTGAAAGGACACGGCCGACTCGGCTGAAGCTGTATGAATCGGAAGACAGTAATACGAAATCTTGCCATCGTTTTCGGCATTCTGTTGGTGATCTATGCCTTCAGCTACTTCGGTAACGACACGCGGGATTGGAAGACGGTCGACACCTCGGTGGCGATCGCCCAGCTCGACGACCGCAATGTCGAGTCCGCGCAGATCGACGACCGTGAGCAACAGATTCGGCTGACGCTCAAAGAGGCCAACGAGGCCTCGGGCAATGAAACTCAGATCATTGCGAAGTACCCGGACTCGGCGTCCGAGCAGATCTTCGACAAGGTCGACTCCCAGGGGTTGACCAGCTACAACACCACCGTCACCCAGGAGAGCTGGTTCAGCTCGTTCCTGCTGCTGATCCTGCCGATGGTGCTGATCCTCGGCGTGATCATCTTCGTGATGAGCCGCATGCAGGGTGGCGGACGCGGTGGCGTCATGGGCTTCGGCAAGTCCAAGGCCAAGCAGTTGACGAAGGACATGCCCAAGACCACGTTCGCCGACGTCGCGGGCGCGGACGAGGCAGTCGAAGAGCTCTACGAGATCAAGGACTTCCTGCAGAACCCGTCTCGCTACCAGGCCCTCGGTGCCAAGATTCCGCGCGGCGTACTGCTGTACGGCCCTCCCGGAACCGGTAAGACGCTGCTCGCGCGCGCCGTCGCGGGCGAGGCCGGCGTGCCGTTCTTCACCATCTCCGGCTCGGACTTCGTCGAGATGTTCGTCGGTGTCGGCGCGTCCCGCGTGCGCGACCTGTTCGAGCAGGCCAAGCAGAACAGCCCCTGCATCATCTTCGTCGACGAGATCGACGCCGTCGGTCGTCAGCGCGGCGCAGGCATGGGTGGCGGTCACGACGAGCGCGAACAGACGCTCAACCAGCTCCTCGTCGAGATGGACGGCTTCGGTGAGCGCACCGGCGTCATCCTCATCGCCGCCACCAACCGCCCCGACATCCTCGACCCTGCGCTGTTGCGTCCGGGCCGCTTCGATCGGCAGATCCCGGTCGGTGCCCCCGACCTGGCCGGCCGTCGGGCGATCCTGAAGGTGCACTCGGCAGGCAAGCCCGTCGCCCAGGACGCCGACCTCGAAGGTCTCGCCAAGCGAACCGTCGGAATGTCCGGTGCCGACCTGGCGAACGTCATCAACGAAGCGGCACTGCTCACCGCCCGCGAGAACGGCACCGTCATCACCGAGGCATCCCTCGAGGAGTCGGTGGACCGCGTCGTCGGTGGTCCGCGCCGCAAGAGCCGCATCATCAGCGAGCACGAACGCAAGATCACCGCGTACCACGAGGGTGGTCACACTCTCGCGGCGTGGGCGATGCCCGACATCGAGCCCGTCTACAAGGTCACCATCCTCGCGCGCGGTCGCACAGGCGGTCACGCGATGACGGTGCCCGAGGACGACAAGGGCCTGATGACGCGGTCGGAGATGATCGCTCGCCTCGTCATGGCCATGGGTGGCCGCGCGGCCGAGGAGCTCGTCTTCCACGAGCCGACCACCGGTGCGTCCTCGGACATCGACCAGGCCACCAAGATCGCTCGCGCGATGGTCACCGAGTACGGCATGAGCAGCAAGCTCGGAGCCGTTCGCTACGGACAGGAACAGGGTGACCCGTTCCTCGGCCGTTCGATGGGCCAGCAGTCCGACTTCTCGCACGAGGTCGCCCGCGAGATCGACGAGGAGGTGCGCAAGCTCATCGAGGCGGCGCACACCGAGGCGTGGGCCATCCTCAACGAGTACCGCGACCTGCTCGACACCCTTGCCTCGGAGCTGCTCGAACGCGAGACGCTCACCCGCAAGGACCTCGAGAAGATCTTCCACAGCGTCACCAAGCGTCCGCGCATCACGCTGTTCAACGACTTCGGTGATCGTAAGCCCTCGGACAAGCCGCCGGTCAAGACTCCTCGCGAACTCGCCGCCGAGCGCGGCGAGCCGTGGCCTCCGGTGCCGCCGGCCCCGAAGCAGCTTCCGCCGCAACAGTTTCCGCAGCCCAGCTACGCCGGTTCGCCGCAGCTGAGCAAGGGTGGCTACCCGAACGGAAGCAACAGCTACAACGGGTCTCCGACCAACGGCGCACCCACCAACGGTGCCCCGTCGAACGGCGCTCCGACCAACGGTGGCCCGGTCAACGGATCGCCGAGCACCGGCGACGTCGATGCGCCGAACACCGGTGGGCGACGCAGCGCCCCGGTAACCGGCGGCTTCAACGGCGGCGGCTACAACGGTGGGCCCAACGGAGGTTACGGCGGCCCGGTCAACGGAGGAGCTCCCAACGGGGGCGGATACTCCGAGGGCTATCGCAGGCAGGACCCACGCCCGAGCGGCCCGAGCCAGGGCTCGCGTCCCGATTACGGTGCCCCGGCCGGATGGTCGGCTCCGGGATGGCCTCCGCGCGAGCAGTCCGCGGTTCCCCGTTACCAGGGACCGACCACGCCGCCTGCTGCGAACCAACCGAACCGCGAGCAGTCGGAATCGGATCGACCGGACCAGAATCGGTACGAGCCGCCGCAGGGACAGCCACCGACGTACCGGCAGCACCCCACCTATCAGCAGCCACAGGCGTATCAACCGCCGACCGCTGCACCTTCGAATCAACCGTCTTCCAATCAACCACCGGAATATCAGCAGCCGCAGTATCAGCCGGATCCGTTCCGGCCGGACGCTCGGGACCAGGGTCGTACCTCTCGGCACGAGCCCCCGTACGGCCAGAACCAGAACGATGCTGCACCGGCCGAGGCGTCGCCTCCCACCTGGGAGGTTCCGACTCCGTCGCAGAGCTATCCGCTGCCCGGAGACGATCGTTCCTCGAGCAGCCCGTCCGAGGACTCGCGGCGAGACGAGCGAGCCGAGGACGACGGCGACGAAGGTCCGAGGACGCAACGCTGGGAAGGGCCGGGCGGTTCGTACCGCTAGGTCCATCATTAGGCTGGCTGGGTCGACCCTTTCGGTCGGCCCAGTCCGTCGTTCGAACCCTGCTGAAGGTCGACGCAGCTGCTCGTGAAGAACAGGTGCAGTTCGGCCCAGCTGTCACATTCGCGGAGCCCAACCGGAGGTACGTTCTCGTGTCAGTCAACCGGACCGACGAGTCGGCAATCGACTCGGCAGAAGTCCCAGCAGCGCAGCAGAGGGCAGTGGAAGAGACAGTGGCCTACGCCACCGGCGCGGTCTTCGACCAGCCTCGCGCCGAGGCCGCCGTGCGTGAGCTGTTGATCGCCGTCGGCGAGGATCCCGACCGTCCAGGTCTGCTCGACACCCCGGCCCGCGTCGCGCGTTCCTACCGCGAAATCTTCGCCGGGCTCTACACCGACCCGGACACTGCGCTGAACACGACGTTCGACGAGGGGCACCAGGAACTGGTTCTCGTCCGCGACATCCCCATGTTCTCCACGTGCGAGCATCACCTCGTCTCGTTCCACGGCGTTGCGCACGTCGGCTACATCCCGGGCAAGAGCGGCAAGGTCACCGGCCTGTCGAAGCTGGCGCGCGTGGTGGACATGTACGCCAAGCGCCCGCAGGTGCAGGAGCGTCTGACCAGCCAGATCGCCGACGCGTTGATGCGCAAGCTCGACCCGCGCGGTGCAATCGTCGTGATCGAGGCCGAGCACCTGTGCATGGCCATGCGCGGGATTCGCAAGCCGGGTGCCAGTACCACCACCTCCGCGGTGCGGGGTCTGTTGCAGTCCAGCGCGGCGTCGCGTTCGGAAGCTCTGGACCTGATTCTGCGGAAATGACGCGTCCGGTCGATTCCCGATGAGCCCGGCGCGAAGTATCCCCCCGGCACCCGTCGTCATGGGTGTACTCAACGTCACTGCCGATTCGTTCTCCGACGGCGGTCGATACCTCGACGTCGACGCTGCCGTCGAACACGGGTTGGCGATGCATCGTCGCGGCGTCGACATAGTCGACGTCGGTGGTGAGTCGACGCGGCCCGGAGCAGACCGGATCGATCCGACACTCGAGGCGCAGCGTGTCGTACCGGTCATCGCTGCGCTCGCCGAAGCAGGGGTGGCCACCAGCGTCGACACCATGCGTGCCTCGGTCGCCGAGGCCGCAATCGAGGCCGGGGTATCGATCGTCAACGACGTCTCGGGCGGTCGGGCGGATCCGGCCATGGCCGGGGTGGTTGCGGACGGCGGATTGCCGTGGATCCTGATGCACTGGCGAGCCGCCGGATCCGAATACCGGCACGCCGGTCCGGCCGATCGGTACCACGACGTGGTCGCCGACGTCCGCAGCGAACTGCTCGAACAGGTCGACCACGCAGTGGCCGCAGGAGTGGACACCGCGATGCTCGTGCTCGACCCGGGCCTCGGCTTCGCCAAGAACGCCGAGCACAACTGGCAACTGCTCCGTGGCCTCCCCGATCTGGTGTCGGCCGGCTTCCCGGTTCTCGTCGGTGCCTCCAGGAAGCGATTCCTCGGATCACTGCTGGCGGACGACGACGGTTCTCCGCGACCGCCGGACGGGCGAGAGGTCGCCACGGCCGTGGTGTCGGCGCTCGCCGTCGCCGGGGGAGCGTGGGGTGTGCGCGTGCACGACGTTCGAGCGTCACTCGACGCGGTGGCGGTCGTACGGGCATGGCAGGGTGATCGGGCATGAGCGAGATCAGCAGCCGCGTCGGCACCGGGACGCGTCGCGGCGACCGCATCGAACTGCGTGGCCTGACGGTGCGCGGCAATCACGGCGTCTTCGACTTCGAGAAGCGAGACGGGCAGGACTTCGTCGTCGACATCACCGTCTGGATGGACCTGCGGCCCGCGGCCGAGACCGACGACCTGACGCGAACCCTGCACTACGGAGAACTGGCCGAGCACGCCGCGGCTGTCGTCGCGGGCCCGTCGAGGGACCTGATCGAGACGGTCTCGGCCGAGATCGCCGAGGTCGTGCTTGCGTACGACTCACGCGTCGACGCGGTGGAAGTGGTGCTGCACAAGCCGTCGGCACCCATCCCGTTGACGTTCGGGGACGTTGCCGTGGTGGCGTACCGGGAGCGGTCGTGACCCGGGCGGTGCTGTCCATCGGCAGCAACGTCGGTGATTCGCTGGCCCACTTGCGTTCTGTCACAACCGAATTGGGTCCACGGCTGGTGGCCTGCTCGCCGGTCTATCGCTCCGCTCCCTGGGGCGGCGTGGAGCAGCAGGACTTCCTCAATGCCGTCGTGGTGGCCGAGGACGAAGCATTCGACGCCTGGGATTGGTTGCGCTTCGGGCAGCGCCTCGAGGAGGCGGCCGATCGCGTTCGAGTCCAGCGGTGGGGGCCGCGAAGCCTCGACGTCGACGTGGTGGTGTGCGAGAACCTGATCAGCGAGGACCCTCGCCTGATCCTTCCGCACCCGCGCGCGCACGAGCGGGCGTTCGTCCTGCTGCCGTGGCTGGACGTCGAACCGGACGCCACCCTGCGCGTCGGCGACGACGATGTGCCGGTGACCGAATTGCTCGCGCGACTGAGTCCGGAGGAGCGTGCGGGAGTTGTCCAGCAGGAGTGGAGCCTGCAGGAACGACCAGAAGAGCACGAAGGCGTCGGTGATGGGTCGTGGTGACCAATCCCACCAAGGTCTGGGATGTGCTGGGTCTTTTCCTGGTCGCCTCGATAGGCACGTGGTTGCTGGTTCGGGTCTTCTACGGCTCGTTGCCTCCGATTCCGGTGTACGCCGGGGCGTCGTTGTATCTGGTCGCGGTGGTGCAAGTGGTCACCGCGGTGATCGTTCGCAACCGCATCGCCGAGCATCGGGTGGGCAGCGGTCTGCACGATCTGCACCCGTTGACTGTGTTCAGGGCGTTGGTGTTGGCCAAGGCATCGATGCTGGTGGGGACCGCTGTCGTCGGAGTGTGCGTCGGGTTTCTGGTGTACGTGATACCGCGTGCGGCGACGGTGCGGGCAGCGTCGTCGGACAGGGCCGGAGCCGTCGTCGCGCTCGTGGCGGGACTGGCCGTCGTCGCTGCAGCGGTGTGGCTCGAACAGTGCTGCCGTACCCCGGAAGACCGTGACGACGAGCGTTCTCGGTAACGCTCGAAACATTTGATTGTTACCTCGGTTGTGTAAGTGATCGGTCGAGGATGACTATTTGCGAACGATTTGCCAGTTACCCTTGTGAACATGACAGATCAGACTCGCGCAAAGAAGGGACGCCGTAAGAGGCGTAGTGCGAGCCAGCTGTTCCTCGCGGCGCTCGTCGTGTTCGGCATCATCGCCAGTGTGTTGTTGCTCTTCACCGAGAGCGTGCAGTGGATGAGAGTCGGTGTCCTTTCGGCGCTGTGGGCTGCGGTGATCGGTGCGTTCGCGATGACCAAGTACCGGCGCGAGGCGGCCGCCGATCAGATCAAGGCCAAGGATCTGCAGACGGTTTACGAGTTGCAGTTGGCTCGGGAGATCTCGGCGCGACGCGAGTACGAGATGAACGTCGAAGCCCGGGTTCGCAGCGAATCGCAGCTCGAGATCGACGAGGTCGCAGCACTGCGCAACGAACTCGCTGCCCTCCGCCAGAACCTGCAGGTGCTCTTCGACGGCAATCTGCCCACCGAGCGTGTCGCACTGCGCGCCGAAGCGATGAGGATGCAAGAACTCGGCGGACGCGGGTACGACAGCTACCAGCCTGCGCCGTCCGGCCTGTACGTCCCCGGTCGCGGCAACGGTTCGATGGCACCGGGAACCGGCCTCAACGGAGTCGGAACTCCCTACGACGAGCCGGTCACAGCCGAGACGTCGGTGGTGTACCCCGAGGATCCGGACGAGATGCCGCAGGCCACGGCTTCAGCAGCGGCATCGTCGGCTGCCGAATCGGCCCAGGATTCGTACGCCGATGATTCGTTCGAGGAGACGAGTCACGACACGGACGCCTCCGACACCGACGCCTCCGACACGGACGCGGACCCGTACGAGCGACCTGCAGCGCAGGCCCGCCCCTACGGCCCACCGAGACCGGCGGGGCGTGTGACGCCGCCCAGCTCCCCCTTCACCGCATACGACTTCGAGCAGACGCGTCGACCTGGGGCCGAGCCGGAACCCGAGGCGGAGCCAGAGCCGCAGGCCACAGCCGAGACCGAACACACGGAGGTCGATTCGGTCGGTTCGTACTCCACGGGTTCGTTCTCCGCGGAGTCGTATGCCGCAGAGTCGTTCTCGGCCGAGCCGGCCGAAGCGTACGAAACCGAGCCTGCCGCGGACCGGAACGGCGACGCCCTCTCTGCGTCGCGCGCCTCGCTGCGTGAATCGGCGGACGCGTTCTTCGCGGCCGATCACGACTACCGGACATCGGTTGAGGACACGTCCGTCTCGCCCCGACGCGGTCGTAGGCGCGCGGAGTCGACCGACGACGAGGATGCGTCGGGCGCACACTCGAACGGTCGATCCGTCGCCGAGATCATGGCCGGACTGCAAGGCGGAGGGTCCGGAGATGCGGCCACGACCGACCCGGGCACACGCCGGCGTCGCCGTCGCGCAGACTGAGAACCAGATCACACAGTTCTTCCATGGCCCGCGAGGGGTCGCGGTCGCTATTGTTCCGTGCAGGACGTCCGGTACCCGCAGAGCGGGACTGGAACGAACGAGAGGAAATTTTCGGTGACCTCATCCGGGTTCACTGGCGGTCTGTCTCCGGCTCGCTTGACGGTCGGTGTCGTCTCGGCGGGACGGGTCGGTACCGCATTCGGTGAGGCGCTCGAACGCGTCGGGCATGTGGTCGTCGGTGCCGCTGCCGTGTCGGACGCGTCCATCACGCGGGTGCGTGAGCGGCTCCCCGAGTCCCAGGTGCTGCCCGTCGACGAGGTTGCTCGTCGCGCGGAACTGCTCGTTCTGGCGGTACCGGACAGCGAGTTGGCATCGATCGTGGCGGGCCTGGCGTCCACCGGGGCGGTGGCACCGGGAAAGTTGGTGGTGCACACCTCCGGCGCGAACGGGATCTCGGTACTCGAGCCGCTGTCCGCTCTCGGTGCCGTGCCGTTGGCGATCCACCCGGCCATGACGTTCAGCGGCGGAGTCGAGGACACCGACCGGATGACGGCGGCGTGCTTCGGCATCACCGCAGGCGACGAGATCGGCTACGCGGTGGCGCAGGCCCTGGTGCTCGAGATCGGCGGCGAGCCGGTGCACGTGCCCGAGAACAACCGGGCGCTCTACCATGCCGCGCTCGCGCACGGCAGCAATCACCTCGTCACGCTTGTGGTCGACGCGGTCGAAGCCCTCCGAGTTGCATTGGCCGGAACGGGTTTTCCCGGTTCGGATTCCGAACGCGGTGTGCCCGAGCGTGTTCTGGCTCCACTGCTCGAAGCTGCGCTGGACAATGCTCTGCGCAACGGACAGTCGGCGCTCACCGGGCCGGTGGCCCGCGGCGATACCGCGGCCGTCGGCAAGCATCTCGACGTACTCGAATCCGTGGATTCGAGGATCGCAGCCGGATACCGCGCGCTGTCCTTGCGATCGGCGCAGCGGATCGGTGCCAAGGCAGACCTGATCGAACTTCTGGAAGGCAATCGATGACCCTCGCGGGCAGCTACACCAAGGGGCAGTTGACGGTTCACCACGATCCTGCGGTGATCACGTCGGTGTCGAAAGCACTTCGGGGCGTCGGGAAGCAGGTCGCTCTGGTTCCGACCATGGGCGCGCTGCACGCCGGGCACGTGCAGTTGGTGCGGCAGGCCAAGCTCACCGGTGCGGTGGTGATCGTGTCGATCTTCGTCAACCCGCTGCAGTTCGGTGTGGGCGAGGACCTCGATGCCTACCCGCGCACCCTCGACGCCGATGTCGCGTTGCTGCGTGAGGAGGGCGTCGAACTGGTCTTCGCGCCGTCGGCGTCGGACATGTATCCGTCGGGTCCGCGCACCACCGTCAATCCCGGACCGCTCGGCGCAGAGCTCGAAGGCTCGAGCAGGCCAACGCATTTCGCCGGAATGCTCACCGTGGTGGCCAAGCTGCTGCAGATCGCGGCTCCGCATCGCGCGTACTTCGGCGAGAAGGACTACCAGCAACTGACACTGATCCGGCAGATGGTGCGCGATCTGAACTTCGACGTCGCCGTCATCGGGGTCCCGACGGTTCGCGAGCAGGACGGTCTTGCGCTGTCCTCGCGTAATCGCTACCTGGACCCCGAGCAGCGTGACGCTGCGATGGCGCTGTCGGCCGCGCTGGTCGCCGGGGCGCACGCCGCGGCCGGGGGAGTCGAGGCCATCATCGCCACTGCGCGTGCAGTTCTGGACGAGGCTCCGCTGGTGCAGGTCGACTACCTGGAGGTGCGCGACCCGCATCTCGGTCCGGCTCCCGAACGTGGGGACGGCAGACTGCTCGTGGCGGCCAAGGTCGGCACCACGAGATTGATCGACAATGTCGGTGTCGCAGTCGGCACCGGTTTTCTGGAGGCAGGAGTGGAGCCTGCGGAACGACCAGAAAAAATTAGTCCCGACGATCCGAAGAGCTGAGGGCACAACATGTTTCGAACAATGATGAAGTCCAAGATCCATCGCGCCACCGTCACGCACGCCGATCTGCACTACGTGGGCTCGGTGACCGTCGATCAGGATCTGATGGAGGCAGCCGACCTGCTCGAAGGCGAACAGGTCACCATCGTCGACATCGACAACGGTGCGCGGCTCGAAACGTACGTGATCACCGGTGAGCGCGGCAGCGGTGTCATCGGGATCAACGGCGCTGCAGCACATCTGGTCGATCCGGGTGACCTGGTGATCCTGATCGCCTACGGCGTGATGAACGAGCAGGAGGTGGCCGACTACGCGCCGAGGGTGGTGTTCGTCGACGAGAAGAACCGGCCCGTCGAGCTGGGAAGCGATCCGGCTCATGCGCCCGCGGGCTCGGGTCTGATCACACCGCGCGATCTGCGGGCCGATTCCGTGCTGGTCTGATTCGATGCTCCTCGCGATCGATGTACGCAACACCAGTACCGTGGTCGGTCTGTTCACCGGCACCGGTGATCATTCGAAGCTACTGCGAGACTGGCGCATTCGAACCGACCCTCATGTGACGGCCGATGAACTGGCACTGATGCTGCGCGGCCTGCTGGGTGAGGACGCGGAACAGATCACCGGAATCACCGCACTGTCGACCGTTCCGTCGGTGCTTCGAGAGATGCGGACGATGCTCGCGCGCTACTGGGATCACGTGGTGCACGTGATGGTCGAACCCGGCGTGCGGACCGGCGTGCCGTTGCTGGTCGACAATCCCAAAGAGGTCGGTGCCGATCGCATCGTCAATACCCTTGCCGCACACGACCTGTACGGAACGGCGTGCATCGTGGTGGATTTCGGAACCACCACCTGCGTCGACGTCGTCTCGGCCAAGGGGGAATTTCTCGGCGGTGCCATCGCTCCCGGGCTGGAGATGTCCGCGTCGGCCATGTCCACTCGCACGGCCACGCTGCGTGAGGTGGAGATGATCCGGCCCCGTTCGGTACTGGGCAAGAACACCGTGGAGTGCATCCAGTCGGGCACCATCTTCGGGTTCGCCGGTCTGGTCGACGGCCTCGTCGGGCGAATTCGACGAGAGGTTCCCGAGGTGACGGGCGCGGACGTCGCCATCATCGGTACCGGAGACATCGCAGCGTTGATCTTGCCCGAGTCGATGACCATCGAGCACCACGAACCCGACCTGACCCTCGAGGGGCTGCGTCTGGTCTACGAACGCAACATGGCCAAACGACGCCCCCGCTGAACGGCTGGCGCATCGTGCGATGGTGTGCCAGAATCGTCGGCGTGATGACGTGCATGGCCACCCAGGAGTGTTGTCGAGGCTGAACCCTGCCTCGTTCGTACACACCCCTGGAGTAGAGCTTCATGCTTTCCACACCTGTACTTTCCGTACCTTCGCGCACCCCTTTGTCGTCGCGCTCGGTCTCGACGCTTCCGACCCGGTTGCGCCCACCCGACCTGCTGCGCATCACCGACCAGGGCGCATCCGACGTCCTCGAGGGCCGCTTCGACCACCTGCTTCCCGGCGGCGGCCGCTGGCCGACCGACGAGCGTTGGGCCGCCCGACTGCATTCCGACGACGACCTCGACGTCTGGTTGATCAGCTGGGTTCCCGATCGTTCCACCGAACTGCACGATCACGCGGGATCGCTCGGTGCGCTCACCGTTCTCAGCGGCTCGCTTCTCGAATATCGTTGGGCCGGAACAGGACTGAAGGAGCGTCACCTCGACGCCGGTGATCAGGCGTCGTTCCCGCTCGGTTGGGTTCACGACGTGATGCACGATCCGGCGTCCACCACGACCGGCCCCACCCTCAGCGTCCACGCCTACTCGCCGCCCCTGACGGCGATGTCCTACTACGAAGTGACCGAACGGTCCACGCTGCGTCGCACCCGTAGCGAGCTCACCGACGAACCCGAGAAGGCCACGCTGTGACCATCCCCGCCATGACCATTGTCGACATGCTCGAATCCGCACGCGAAACCATCGACCGAATGACCGTCTTCGAGCTGCGCGACGCCGTCGACCGCGGAGCCGTCGTCGTCGACATCCGCCCCCAGGCGCAGCGCGCCGTCGAGGGAACGCTGCCCGGGGCGCTCGCCATCGAACGCAACGTCCTCGAATGGCGTCTGGACCCGACGAGCGATGCGCGCCTGGCGATCGCCGTCGACCACGACGTCGAATGGATCGTCATCTGCTCCGAGGGTTACACCTCGTCTCTCGCCGCCGCGTCGCTCAAGCTGCTGGGTCTGCACCGGTCCACCGATCTGGTCGGCGGTTACCAGGCGCTGAAGTCGGCAGGACTGCTCGGTGTACTCACCCAGGCGAAGCACTGCGTCCGTGAGGCCGAGGCCGTCGCTGCGCACTGATCGTCCGCACCGGATCGGACTGTAAAGTGTGTGCGCGTGACTGACACAGCTTCCACCCAGCAGGCCGACGACACCCCGGAGCAACTACGGATTCGTCGTGCCAAGCGCGCCGCGCTGCTCGAGCGCGGGGTCGAGGCATATCCGGTGTCCGTCCCGCGGACCCATTCGCTGCTCGAGATCCGCACCGAGTTCCCCGAACTCGAACCCGATACGACCACCGGCCTGATCGTCGGAGTCGTCGGCCGCATCATCTTCGTCCGCAACACCGGCAAGCTGTGCTTCGCCACCTTGCAAGAGGGTGACGGCACCCAGCTGCAGGCGATGATCAGCCTGGCGGGTGTCGGCGAGGACGCTCTCGCGGAATGGAAGTCCGACGTCGATCTCGGCGACTTCGTGTTCGTACACGGCGAGGTGATCAGCTCCCGCCGCGGCGAGCTGTCCGTGATGGCCGACGCGTGGCAGATCGCATCGAAGTCGTTGCGGCCGTTGCCCGTCGCGCACAAGGAACTGAACGAAGAGACGCGCATTCGGCAGCGGTATCTGGATCTGATCACGCGTCCGGAGGCCAGGGAAACCGCCCGCAAGCGCATCGCCGTCGTCCGGGAACTACGCAACGTACTCGAGCGTCGCGGCTTCCTCGAGGTCGAGACCCCGATGCTGCAGACCTTGCACGGCGGCGCGGCGGCTCGGCCGTTCGTCACCCATTCCAACGCCATGGACACCGACCTCTACCTCCGGATCGCGCCGGAACTGTTTCTCAAGCGCTGCGTCGTCGGCGGCATCGAGAAGGTGTTCGAGATCAACCGGAACTTCCGCAACGAGGGTGCCGACTCCTCGCATTCGCCGGAGTTCGCGATGCTCGAGACATACGAGGCATACGGGACGTACGACGACTCGGCGAAAATGACGCGTGAACTCGTCCAGGAAGTGGCCATGGCCGCACTCGGGTCCACAGTCGTCACGCTGCCCGACGGCACCACCTACGACCTCGGCGGTGAATGGACGACGCTCGAGATGTACCCGTCGCTGTCGGAATCGCTCGGATTCGACGTCACCCCCGACACCACCGTCGACGAACTGCTCGCGATCGCCGACAAGGTCGGGGTCGAGGTGCCGCGCAAGGACGGCGTCCCGATCTACGGCCACGGCAAGCTCGTCGAGGAACTGTGGGAACACCAGGTCGGCGACGCGTTGACCGAGCCCACGTTCGTCCGTGACTTCCCGGTCGAGACGTCCCCGCTGACGCGTCAGCATCGCAGCAAGCCCGGCATCACCGAGAAGTGGGATCTCTACGTTCGCGGATTCGAGTTGGCCACCGGCTACTCCGAACTGGTCGACCCGATCATCCAGCGTGAGCGTTTCGAGGATCAGGCGCGTCAGGCCGCGGCAGGCGACGACGAGGCCATGGTGCTCGACGAGGACTTCCTCGCCGCGATGGAACAGGGCATGCCGCCGACCACCGGAACCGGCATGGGCATCGACCGCCTGCTGATGGCACTGACCGGCTTGGGGATCCGCGAAACGATCCTGTTCCCCATCGTCAAGCCTTCCCAGGCCTGATCGAACGGTGAAGAGCTGTTCGCCAGCAGCGGACAGTGAACGGGAAACGTTTTGCATAGTGCCTGCGTTATGAACAATAAGCAGGCAAGGCAGTCCGCACACGTGGGCCGTCGCGCAGCATTTCAGGGGTGGAGGGTCGGCGTTCGTCACGTCGGCCAACTACAGTGAGAAGCAGTCTTACCTTCAAATGCACAAGCGACCCGGCGTGTTGGACACTGCGGCGCTAGAAGAACTGGTGGGCGAGCTACCACCCGCCAAGAAGTGAGGGAGAGCGATGTTCGAGAGGTTCACCGATCGCGCGCGGCGTGTTGTCGTCCTGGCTCAAGAAGAAGCCCGGATGCTCAACCACAACTACATCGGCACGGAGCACATTCTGCTCGGCCTCATCCACGAGGGCGAAGGCGTCGCAGCCAAGTCTCTCGAGTCGCTGGGCATCTCCCTCGAAGGAGTACGCAGCCAGGTAGAGGAGATCATCGGTCAGGGTCAGCAGGCTCCGTCCGGTCACATTCCGTTCACCCCGCGCGCCAAGAAAGTACTCGAGCTCAGCCTGCGTGAAGCACTGCAGCTCGGCCACAACTACATCGGCACCGAGCACATTCTGCTGGGACTGATCCGCGAAGGCGAAGGCGTCGCAGCTCAGGTTCTGGTCAAGCTCGGAGCCGACCTCAACCGCGTGCGTCAGCAGGTCATCCAGCTGCTGTCGGGCTACCAGGGCAAGGAGCCGTCCGAGAGCGGCAGCGGCCGCGGCGAGGCGGGCACCCCGTCGACGTCACTGGTTCTCGACCAGTTCGGCCGCAACCTCACCCAGGCCGCGCTCGAAGGCAAGCTCGACCCGGTCATCGGTCGCGCGAAGGAAATCGAGCGCGTCATGCAGGTGCTGTCGCGTCGCACCAAGAACAACCCGGTGCTCATCGGCGAGCCCGGTGTCGGTAAGACCGCAGTCGTCGAGGGCCTGGCTCAGGCCATCGTCAACGGCGAGGTTCCCGAGACGCTCAAGGACAAGCAGCTCTACACCCTCGACCTCGGCTCGCTCGTGGCCGGCAGCCGTTACCGCGGTGACTTCGAGGAGCGCCTGAAGAAGGTGCTCAAGGAGATCAACACCCGCGGCGACATCATCCTGTTCATCGACGAGCTGCACACGCTCGTCGGCGCAGGTGCCGCCGAAGGTGCCATCGACGCAGCATCGATCCTCAAGCCCAAGCTGGCTCGTGGCGAGCTGCAGACCATCGGTGCCACCACCCTCGACGAGTACCGCAAGTACATCGAGAAGGACGCCGCTCTCGAGCGTCGTTTCCAGCCCGTCCAGGTCGGCGAGCCGACCGTCGAGCACACTATCGAGATCCTCAAGGGTCTGCGCGATCGCTACGAGGCACACCACCGCGTCTCGATCACCGACGGTGCCCTCGTCGCTGCCGCCACTCTGGCCGACCGGTACATCAACGACCGGTTCCTGCCCGACAAGGCAATCGACCTCATCGACGAAGCGGGCGCGCGGATGCGCATCCGCCGGATGACCGCGCCGCCAGACCTGCGCGAGTTCGACGACAAGATCGCCGACGCGCGCCGGGAGAAGGAATCGGCCATCGACGCACAGGACTTCGAGAAGGCTGCGAACCTGCGCGACAAGGAGAAGACACTCGTCGGTCAGCGCGCCGAGCGGGAGAAGCAGTGGCGCTCCGGTGACCTCGACGTCATCGCCGAGGTGGACGACGAGCAGATCGCCGAGGTTCTGGGTAACTGGACCGGCATCCCCGTCTTCAAGCTCACCGAGGAAGAGACCACTCGTCTGCTCCGCATGGAGGACGAGCTGCACAAGCGGATCATCGGTCAGGTCGAGGCAGTCAAGGCCGTCTCGAAGGCGATCCGTCGTACCCGTGCAGGACTGAAGGACCCGAAGCGTCCGTCGGGCTCGTTCATCTTCGCCGGCCCGTCCGGTGTCGGTAAGACCGAGCTGTCGAAGGCTCTGGCGAACTTCCTCTTCGGCGAGGACGACGCACTCATCCAGATCGACATGGGCGAGTTCCACGACCGCTTCACCGCGTCGCGCCTGTTCGGTGCTCCTCCCGGATACGTCGGGTACGAAGAGGGCGGCCAGCTCACCGAGAAGGTCCGTCGCAAGCCGTTCTCCGTCGTGCTGTTCGACGAGATCGAGAAGGCACACCAGGAGATCTACAACACCCTCCTGCAGGTGCTCGAAGACGGTCGTCTCACCGACGGCCAGGGACGCACGGTCGACTTCAAGAACACCGTGCTCATCTTCACCTCGAACCTCGGTACCTCGGACATCTCGAAGGCAGTCGGCCTCGGCTTCTCCTCGGGCGAAGGCACCGGATCGAACTACGAGCGGATGAAGCTGAAGGTCAACGACGAGCTGAAGAAGCACTTCCGCCCCGAGTTCCTCAACCGTATCGACGACATCGTCGTGTTCCACCAGCTCACCAAGGACGAGATCATCCAGATGGTCGATCTCATGCTCAACCGAGTCGAAGGTGCGCTCAAGAACAAGGACATGGCGATCGAGGTCACCGAGAAGGCGAAGTCGTTGCTCGCCAAGCGCGGATTCGACCCCGTCCTGGGTGCGCGGCCACTGCGTCGCACCATCCAGCGCGAGATCGAGGACCAGCTGTCGGAGAAGATCCTCTTCGGCGAGATCGAAGCCGGCCAGATCATCCTGGTCGACGTCGAGAACTGGGACGGCGAAGGCGCAGGCGAGGACGCGAAGTTCACCTTCCGCGGTGAGAAGAAGGCGATCATCGTCCCCGACGAGGTCCCGGTCGATCTGGCCAAGGCCACCGGAGACAGCGACAGCGAGTAGCTCCACCAGCTCCACACAACGGGCGATCCTCTTTCGAGAGGGTCGCCCGTTGTCGTCTGTCCACCCGTCCACCCACTCAGCCCGCCTACCCAC